>JAWWQA010000463.1:0-6290 GCA_033854695.1 Rubrobacteraceae bacterium | reverse complement strand
GAGTCGTGTGAGCAGTGGTAGCGTGTTGTCTTCCGCATAGGGTTTTATGAGAAATACCCACGAGAGCAGTCCCACACCCACGGCGAGGATCGCCGCATCGATTACGCCGCCCCAGTCGCCTCTTCCTCCAGCGACGCTACGAATTACTAAGGTCAGCCCTAAGGCGACCATGAGGTAGCTGCTAACGTAAAAGGCGTCAGCTACAGAAGGGAAAGGCGGCTGTACGCCTAGCATGTTAGGGTAATAGTTGTAGTAGATTACGTCGGCGATGACAAAAAGTCCCAGGCCGAAGGCTAAGGTGTACCAGGGCAGGGTGGGGTTGGGACGATGCCAGCGTATGCCGACCAAGATCGCGACCACCGCAGAGGCTCCGAGGAGGTTGTAAAGAGTAGCCTGGTCTTCCCCCGGCAACAGTAAGTAAACTCCGGCAATGATGGCTCCCAGAACCAGATAGAGGAGCCAGGCACGCTGGGGTATCACGGAAAACAACCTGGCAATTTTCTCGCTCATTGTCAACCTGCTTTCTTCATGGTTGACTGCGGCAGGCTCCTGCAAATTCTCGATCCATCCTGGAACATTGCATGTATATGGTTCGATGAGGCTTTCGGATAATTACTCCCGCGCATTCCAGCAACTCTTCGCCGGGAAAGTATTTTTTAAAGCTCAACCATTTCTTTAGGATCATTCGAAAGATAGCGTCGTCCTCGGTTATCAGAACACTCAACCTCTAGCTCTTTTCTATCTCAGCTTCAAGCGCCGGACGTACGTGCCCAAACTCGGCTTCAAGGCGCTCGACCAGCACCGTGGCGCCCACTAGCTTCCCTGAGTGCCCTACCTCCTGGAGCTCCGCGCAGATGGTGGACATCCTTGTAACACCCATGTTTCCGCAGCTTCCTTTAAGGGTGTGTGCCATTCTCTCTACGGACGAAGCGTCGCCCCCTTCGATGGCCTCCCGTAAGGCTTCAAGTTGGAGCGGCACCTCCTTTAAGAAGAGCTCCGCGAGCTCTTTTAGGAGTTCTTGATCACCTAGCTCGCGCAGGCCCTCAAGTATGCTTTGGTCCAGGGGAGCCTTGTTGACTTCCAAGGTCGCAGCGCCATCAGTCTCTTCTTCAGGGGAGGACGTTGCGGTGGATTGTGAGATCCAGCGCTCAAGGACCGCATCTAGCTCCTCTGACTTTACAGGCTTTGAGACGTAGTCGTCCATCCCTGCCTCTAGAGCCTTCTCCCTATCACCTTGCATGGCATTGGCCGTCATCGCGATGATAGGCGTGCGCCTTCCCTCTCTCTCCTCGCGGCGCCTTATCTCAGCGGTTGCTTCATAGCCGTCCATCTCGGGCATCTGCACGTCCATCAGCACCGCTGCATACGTAGTGTGCGAGAGGGCCTCCAGAGCTTTGATGCCGGTCGTTACTAGATCCACCCGGTAACCAAGCCTCTCTAGCATCATCGTGGCGACCTTCTGGTTTACGGCGTTGTCCTCAGCCACGAGTACGTGAGGTAGTAGCCGGACTTTCACCTCGCGCAGGCTCTGACGAGTGACGAATTGCTTATCCTCCGGCGTCGCTGTCTCCGTGGACGTACCCATTATGGTGGCTATGGCGTCGTAGAGTTCGGACTGCTTTACGGGCTTGGTGAGATAGGCTTCGATGCGCGCCTCTTTCGCCTCCTCGCCGTCTCCACGCTTGCCTATGGAGGTCAGTAAGATCAGCCGGGTGGATGAGATGGCGGGGTCCGCCTTTATGGTCCGGGCGAGCTGCATACCATCCATGCCGGGCATCTGCATATCGAGTACGGCTAGATCGTAGGGCGCATTCCGCTCGGCGGCCGCGCGCAGTATTTGTAGCGCTCTGGGACTGTCTTCTGCACTCTCGCTGTGCATACTCAAGGGGGCGACCTGTCTGTTTAGGATGCGGCAGTTGGTGGCGTTGTCATCTACTATCAGAACGCGCAGTTCGCGCAGGTCGGCGATAAGGGACTTCGGTACGGGCTGGGCTTCCTCCGGCTGTTTGGCCAGGGGTAAAGTGAACCAGAAGGTACTCCCTACGCCCGGCTCGCTCTCGACCCCGATCTCGCCTCCCATCAGCTCAACCAGCCGTTTGGAGATGGCTAACCCTAGTCCTGTCCCTCCGTAGCGACGCGTGGTGGAGGCGTCGGCCTGGGAGAAGGACTGGAAGAGACGCTCCCGTTGGTTAGGGGTTATGCCGATGCCGCTATCTGTGACTTCGAAGCGGAGCACTACCGCCTCGTCCGTACTTTCTATGAGATCGACGTGTAGAACTACCTCGCCCTCTTCGGTGAACTTGATTGCGTTGCTCGTTAGGTTGGTAAGTACCTGGCGCAGGCGCACGGGATCACCCCTCAGCGCAGTTGGCAGACCGTACTCGACTAGGCTCGCGAGCTCCAGGCCCTTATCTTGGGCGCGCTCTGCGGATAGTCCGACTACCTCCTCGACCACCGTCTGCAGATTAAAGTCTGTAATTTCGATGCTCATCTTGCCGGCCTCGACCTTGGAGAAGTCGAGAATGTCGTTAATGACGGTGAGCAGCGTCTCACTTGAGTAGCGTACGGTTTCTGCGTATTCACGTTGCTCGTCAGAGAGCTCGGTATCCAGGATGAGCTCGGTCATGCCGATAATACCGTTCATGGGGGTCCGGATCTCGTGGCTCATGTTTGCCAAAAACTCGCTCTTGGCCCGATTTGCTGCCTCGGCGACCTCCCTGGCTTCTTCGAGTTGCTCGGTGCGTTCCGCAACGCGCTTCTCGAGGTTCTCGTTGAGCTTGCGGATCTCTTGTTCCGCGCGCTCACGCTCAGCGAGCTCCTTTCTGGCCGCCTCGTAGAGGCGTGCGTTATCCACCGCTAGCCCCGTCCGGCGGGCGAGTTCCTCTGCTACCTCCAGATCCTCATGCCCGTAACGCCGACCCGACTCCACCGTTACGAGCGTGATCGCGCCGAGAGTCCTCCCACGGGCGATGAGCGGCACGACTATGCAAGACTTGAGCCCTAGCTCGCGCAGGATCTCTCGGTGTTCGTCGTCGAGATCGGCTTGGTCTAAGGCCGTCTCCGTTATCTCCGGCACGAACTCCGGCTCACCTGTACGTAGCACATTAGATACTCCGTAGGGAGCGTCCGGATCGGGCGGGTAGCGTTCCTGCAGCTCGTGTGCCCACCGGACTTTCTCTGGGTCCTCGTGGGCCACCGCGAGGCGGTTGAGAGAGCCGTCTTTCTCTATTACGTCCACGGCACACCAGTCGGCAAGGTGAGGCACCGTAAGACGCGCTACGCTAGCCAGCGTGGCGTGATAATCGAGCGAGGAGGCGAGCTCCGCACTGGCCTTGGCCAGGAAGGCCAGCGCTTCCTCCTCCCGCTTGCGCTCGGTTATGTCGGTAACCGCGCCCGCCATGCGGATCGGCCTTCCGTCCTCATCGCGTATAGCTTTGCCCTGGCTTATGCAGTAGATATACTCGCCTGAGGAGTGCTGTATCTGGAACTCCTCACTATACGCGGTGTTGCGCTCCAGGTGTGTCGTCACGGCGTCCAAAACCCTTTGCCTGTCATCGGGGTGGAGCAGTTCGGCGAACAGCTCAAAAGTCGGTGTCACCTCGGAACTGGAGAGGCCGAATATCTCGAACAAGCGGTTGCTCCAGTAGAGTTCGTCCGTGCGGATGTCCCAGTCCCAGATGCCGTCGTTGGATCCCTCCACCACCAGGCTGTAGCGCTCCTCGCTCTCCTGGATCTCGTGTACGGCCGATTCGAGCTGTTTGGTGCGCTCCTCGACGCGCTGCTCGAGGGTTTCGTTGAGCTGACGGATTTCTTCCTCGGCCTGCTTGCGTTCGGTGACGTCGCGGTTGATCTCCAGGATCGCCGTTGGCTCACTACGCTCGTTGTACACCATCACTTGGCGACTCTCCACCACGATCCGCGTTCCGTCCCGCCGGATGTGCCTGAGCTCCCCTTCCCAGCGTCCTTCGTTTAGGAGGACGGCATCTATAGCCTCGCGTGAAGACGGCCACGAGGTTTGCAAGAGCGTGTGGGTGATTTTTCCTACGACTTCTTCCTTCGTCCAACCATAAACTTCGGTCGCACCCTGATTCCACTGGACGATAGTGCTGTCAACGTCGCGAACTAGGATCGCATCATGAGCCAGGTCGATCATTTTGGTTTGCTCTTGCAGGACCTCGGCTTGCTGCTCCAGCACCTTCTCGGCCCGCTTGCGCTCGGTGACGTTGCGGGCCACGAAGATTATCGAATCTTCCAGCATCGGCGAAATGCTACCGTCAAACCAGATTTCCTCTTCGCCGATTGGCAAACTGTACTCCATGTTCACCGGTTGTTGGGTCTCAAGCGCTTGCCGGATCCGCTCGAGGAACGCGTCGGCCTGCTCTTGCGGGAAGACCTCGTGCAGCGTCTTGCCGATCAAATCTTCGGGCGGTTTGTACAGGAACAAGGGGTTGGTCGGCGCAATCTTCAGGTAGCGTCCTTGCGAATCGAATACTAGGATGACGTCGTCCATCGCCCCGAACAGTGCTCGCAGCTCGGCTTCGGAGGCTCGCAGCTCCGCCTCCGCCCGCTTGCGCTCGGTGATGTCGCGGGCGGAGGCGAAGATCATCTGCTCTCCGCCATAATCGACGGAGCCCACGTACACCTCCACCGGGAAGGTCGTGCCGCCCTTGCGTCGATGCTCCCCCTCATGAACGCCCGCAACCTTGCCAGGTTGGCCAGACAGGGCGCGCTGCCAGAGGGTGGGCTCTGTTCTGGAGCGCTTGTCTTCGTCGGGGACCAGGTCGGTAGCGAGGTCCCTTATACGAAGGGAGAGGAGTTCCTCACGAGTGTAGCCCAGAGATCGGCACGCCTCCTCGTTGCAGTCCACGATCTTGCCCGAAGCGTCGTGAATAAACAGCGCATCGACGGACTGGTTGAAGAGCTGCCTGAAGCGCTTCTCGTTCTCTCTAACGGCAAGCTCGGCCCTCTTTCGCTCGGTTACGTCGCGGGCCACACAGTGCACTACGCCTTCTTCTGGGATAGCGGTAACGTTCCACTCTATACAAACGATGCCGCCGTCCTTGCGCAGACAACGGTTGTCGAACCTAGTCTCTCTTGTGCCGTCCTCGATTGCGCCGGTCAGCTTGGTGCTGAGGTCGCGGTCGTCGGGGTGGACCAGATCCAGGTAGTTGTGTCCAATTAGCTCCTCGGTCTCGTAGCCCAGAACCCACTCGACTGCTCGGTTCATGGACTTGAACCTTCCGTCCACGCCGACGGTCGCGATCACGTCTCGGGAGGAGTCCAGCATATGCTGGAGCTCCCGGCTGCGTTGGGCTTCGTCTTCTCTGACGGCCTGCTCGCGCCTTAGGGCGCCAAGTAGCTCAAGACGTCCGACCACCGCCTTCGCGAACGTCCCGAGCAACGTCATCTGCTCTTCGCTGATCTCCTTGGGCTGGGTGCCGACCAGGCAAAGGGTGCCTATGACATGTCCACCGGAGGTGACTAGTGGACTACCCGCGTAGAAGCGGATACCGTAGTTGACGCGGAAGTACTGGTCCTTGAACTCTTCGGTGGCGAGGAAGTCTTCTACGACTAGTGGCTTCTCGGTTTCGACCACGTATTGGCACATGCTGCGCTCGCGAGGGTCTTGTCTGGCTTCGGCCAGATCCTCGGGCAGCTCTCCCGACCAGGCCCTGAAGTACTGCACATCGGAGAGGATCAGGTTTATCATGCACAGGTCAGTCTCAAAGGTTTTGCGCACCTCATCCACGAGTTGCTGAAGCACTTCATCTACTTCCGGTCGTACCGCATCCAGGTAGTCGAGTGCTGCCAGGCGCTGGTTCTCGCGTCTATCCTTATCGGTTGCGGCGGTATTAGACTGATTATTGGATGGATCGGAGCTTGAGTGCATGCCGAGTTACTTCCTTTTCGTAACCATCTGTTCTCTTGCTGCTGTCAAAGACCCTATTCCCCACGTTATCGGCAAAAGCTATCTGAACTTCAACCACGCACCGGGCAGTTCGAGTATGATCTTTACGTGTGCGTCCTCCGTCATACGCCAGGCACAGAAGTACGGCTTCTACCTTGTAGAATATTCTACTTGAAGAGGCTTCCTGGTTACACAGCGCGCATGTAAGTCACAGGTTCATTCACGTGGCAGATAGACGGTGAAAGTCGAGCCTTCGCCGGGAGTGCTCTCTACGGTCACGCGACCGCCGTGGTTCTCGGCGATGTGCCGCACGATGCTTAAGCCCAGGCCGGTCCCGCCTGTCTGCTTCGAGCGAGCCTTGTCCACCCGGTAGAAACGTTCG
>JAWWQA010000462.1:0-3885 GCA_033854695.1 Rubrobacteraceae bacterium | reverse complement strand
AACAAGCTCCTCGTCACCAATGGCAAAGGAGACTCACTAGACATCTACGACGGCCAATCGCTCAAGCCTCTCAACCAGGTAGTCCTGGGAGATGATACGGACAACGTCCATTACGATTCCGCTACTGGGTACGCGTACGTTGGCTACGGTATGGGTAATGGATCGGCGCTCGGAGTCGTCGATGTCGATAAGGGCACTAAGATAGCGGATATCAAGCTGAACAGCCATCCCGAATCGTTTCAACTGGAGAGCGAGGGCAAGCGAATTTTCGTCAATGTCCCTACAGCTGGTCACGTTGCAGTGGTTGACCGGGAAGAGGGCTCTGTGGTCGAAACATGGCCAATGAAGGATGCCGCAGAGAATTTCCCTATGGCTTTAGACGAAGTCGACCACCGCCTTTTCGTAGGCACCAGGGACCCCGCCAAGTTGCTTGTCCTGAACGCCGATACGGGTGAGACAGTAACCAATCTCGACTCGTCCGGGGATGCCGACGATATCTTCTACGACGCCAAGAACAAGCGCATCTACGTCTCCGAAGGTGAAGGCGCTATCAGCGTCTTCGAGCAGGTAGACCCTGACACCTACAAACTGGAAGGCAAGGTTGATACAGCGGAAGGAGCTCGAACATCGTTGTTCGTGGCCGACACGGATATGCTCTATGTTGCCATACCACACCACGGGAACCAGCAGGCTGAGGTTCGTGCTTTTCAGGCAAAACCCGAGGGAACATAGTCATAGCGAAGACGAAATTTCCTTCCTTAGCTTGCCACTGGATCAGCAACGATTCCGAGCGAGTAAGGTGAGTAGCCGAACGTCTAGAAGAAGGCCGCATACGCATGTTCTTGCGTACTCTTGCCGGACACTGGCTAAAGCAACGGCTCTCGCCAGGTGAGGTCTACGGTCTCACCTTCACCATCGGGCTCGTTCTGACAGGTCTATTCTCCCGGGCCTTCGGCAGCGTCGTCCAAGACGTTCTCGCCAAGAACCCTCTCGTCCGAGTCGATCGGCATATCCTGCACTTCGTCTACTCGCATGGCGATCCGCACCTCACTTCGGCGGTGAAGCCATTCGAAGTCCTCTTCTCGCCAATTAGGTGAATAAAGGGCAGGATGGGCTTTGCACAAAAATCCAGATGATGCTCCTAGATGTTGTGGTTTTAAGGTGCTCTACCTCAACTAATTGAGCCATCGAGGCAATTTTTGTGCAAAGCCGGTTACAAGACCACAGACTAGAATCCATCTCATAAATGGCTTCCGAAGAGTTTTCGTAGCCTGTAGAAGGCTGCAAGTAACTCTTTTCGATGTTGCTCAATTAAACGTGCGCTCTCCTGCATCCTTCGGATTGTGCATGGAAATGTGCTATCGACCGCCGACGTGGATGATGGGACGCCGCTTGGGGTCCGGCTCGACCTCCCTCAAGATCTCATGGGTGACCGGGGCGGTGTCCCCCTCGCCGAAGAGAACGTAGCTGAACAGGTACACGATGGGGTTGCCCTGCGTCCAGCCGAAGTAGCAGTGTGGCTCCTTGTTCGTCGTGTCGCGCAGATGGAGTAGGAAGGCAGCGATGGCGTTCGGTACGGTCGAGCTTTTGCCACATAGTACCCGGTGGCCGCCGACCTCTACGCCCCTTACCTCGAGCACGTCCTCGAACTCTGAGGGGTCGTCCACGTCTACCTCCAGGAAGAGGATCGACTCGTCGGCCGGGATGTGGTTGTCGTGGCGCTGCTCTCTTTCTTTCAGGTCGTACTCGCGCTTGTCGCCCGCCTGGCGCCTGTTCGCGACGAGGTGGATCTCGCTTTTGCTAGCTACTTCGTCGATAAACCTTTGGGCCTCCTCGTCTATCTCTATCCTCTCCGCCCGGAGCTCGGTCGTGCGCCACACCCGCGAGACGAGCGAGGTGAGGATGATCGTCCCGATGAAGAACGAGGCGATTATGATGCCGTCGGGCCGCTGTATCACGTTGGCAACCAGAGCATACACGAACACCAAGACGACCAATCCGAACGCGAACGCTCCTCGCTTTGATCCCCCGCGCCCAGCAGCCAGGGTGACCGCGACGGCCGCCGAGGTCATCATCGCCAAGACGCCGGTAGCGTAGGCCCCAGCCTGGGCATTAACGTTAGCCTTGAAGATTATCGTGATCGCTATGGCGACGGCGGTGTAGACCAGCACCAACGGTCTTACCGCTCGCCCCCACTGCGGCGCCATGCCGTAGCGGGGCAGGTAGCGGGGCACTATGTTCAACAGCCCTGCCAGCGCAGACGCCCCCGCGAACCACAGAATCGTGATCGTGCTCAGGTCGTAGATCGTGCCGAAGGCGTCGCCCAGATACTCGTGCGCCACGTATGCGAGCGCGCGCCCGTTGGCTTCGCCGCCGGACTCGAACTCCTCGAGAGGGATGAGCACTGCTGTAACGAAGGTGGTTGTGATCAGGTAGAAGCTCATGATCAGGGCGGCTGTGGTCAGCATCTTGCGCGTATTGCGGATGCGCCCCTCGGGGCGCTGCGGGTCGTCGCCCTCATCGCCGCGCACGAGCGGCATCATGCTCACCCCGGTCTCGAAGCCCGAGAGCCCCAAAGCCAGTTGCGGGAAGACCAAGAGCGACACGCCGATCATCGCCATCGGGCTTCCGTAGTTGGAAAACAGTGCGTTTTGCCAATTGGCGAGATTTTGAGGTTGTGTGGCGATCTCGTACAGGCCGACGGCCACGACGATCAAGTTCAGCAGCAGGTAAGCCGCTACCAGGAACACCGCTATGCCGATAGCTTCCTTAAAGCCCTTGAGAAAGACCGCCCCCAAGAGCGTCAGCAGCACGAGGGTGATGACAACCTCCCGTCCCTTCAGGAACTCCGACACCAACGGATTCTCGACTATGTGCGCCGTGGCATCCGCCGAGGAGAGGGTAATCGTGACCACCCAAGCGGTCGCCACGAAGCCCAACAGGCAGAGCACGGACAGCTTGGCCGTCCAAAACGAGAGCAGCCTCTCAAGCATCACGACCGAACCCTGGCCATGGGGGCTCTTCTCGGCGACCCGGTGGTACATCGGTAGCATCCCGAAGAGCGTCAGCAGCACTATAAGCAGGGTAGCAACGGGCGAGAGAGCCCCGGCCGCCAGGCCCGCGATGGCGGGTATGTAGCCTAAAGTAGAGAAGTAGTCCACGCCGGTAAGGCACATCACCTGCCACCAGGAATGCTGCTCAGGCTGCCCCTCCTTCGCCACCCGGCCTTTTGGCTCTACTGCTCGGGCTTCGAGCAACCAACGGCCGAATCGTCTGGTGAGGCTCTTCGGGGAATCCGTTGTTTCGGCCACTGCCACTCCTGAGTGGGTTGGTTGCTTACGGCCTACTCGGCCTACTCATTTTGCAGGCTCAGGAACGTACCCTGGGCCGACTATGACCTTCAAGGCTCGCGGTATCGCCGCGAAAATGGCGGGCTCGTCCCCTATGACCTCTCCGTCGACGGTGAACTCCAGGCTCCCCGGACTGGCCTCGACCCGGATCTCCTGCGCCCGGGCGAAGAAGACCCCTTTTTTGTCTGAGTAGACCGAGTCGGCCAACACCGTGGGAGTGAGCTTGAGTACCTCCTGCAGTCCGACGTCTTCTATGGCCACGAGGTCCAGAAGCCCGTCCTCGGGGTTGGCTCTAGGGGCCACAAGGCTGCCGCTACCGGCGTAGCGGCAGTTGCCGATCGCCAGATTGACCACGCGAAGCTTGCGCTCTACACCATCCAACGTTAGCGTGACCTCCTTTGCCTCATACTGCCGGGCTACCTCGAGCGAGGCGCGCAGATACGCCAGTTTTCCCCACCTATTCTTCATCTCTCCGTCGAAGTCGCCTCAGACTACCTACCGAGATTATCATGAATAATGGTGGATGGCGTTAGAT
>JAWWQA010000461.1:0-7297 GCA_033854695.1 Rubrobacteraceae bacterium | reverse complement strand
TCCAGCCCGTTGAAAAAGTCGTTATCGGACCGATTGGTCGTCCAAAACAAGACCAAAACACGTAGAAATCCAGGCCAAAACACCACAAAACCGGGATTTTCAGCCCCTGAACTGGGGTCAGAAAAGGGCACCAGGGAGTTTTTCAACACGCTGGTTCCTTTTTGGAACACATCGCTCATCTGAACGCTCCCCTACAAATCGGCTAACATATGCCGTATTCGCTCATTGAGGTGTATCAAAAACGTTCCAGCGTGTTGAAAAACTCCTTCGACAACAGCGAGGGTAGTTCCGAGAAGGAGACCAACGGCTCAGCTATGCAAGCCGTCATTAGGCGGCGCGTCAAAGCTGGTCTGGGCAACGTCGCCCTACTGCTGGTGGCCCTCACCTTTGCTTCGTGTAGCTCGACCCCGAGCCAAAACGTCACAGCCGTTGAAAGTGAGTGCCCTCCGAGGAGCGCACAGAGCACGCTATCGGTCCTGCACCTACGCTCCCCCGACATGTCGGGAGGAGAGCGGGACGTGTGGGTCTACCGTCCTGTCACCCCTGACACTCAAACTCTCCCAGTGCTCTACGTGCTGCACGGCTTGCCAGGTGAGCCCGCGGAGATCTTTGCCAAGAGCGTTTGCGCCTATATGGACGCCCGGATCGCCGCAGGCGCTCCCCCCTTCGTCGTGGCCGCCCCCGATGGTAACGGCGCTGTACACTCCGACTCCGAGTGGGCCGACTCCGAGGACGGTGAAGATCGCTTGGAGAGCTTCGTAACCGAGGCAGTGATCCCAGCTGTCGAGGGAATGCATCCGCGGGACCGTGACCACCGAGCGATCGCCGGCTTCTCGATGGGTGGCTATGGCGCGACGAACCTAGCTCTTAGGCATCCCGACCTTTTCGGGCAGCTGATCTCTGTAGCGGGCTACTACCACGTCAGCGACCCTGACGGCATCTTCGGTGGGGACTCCACGTTAATTGAAGCAAACAGTCCCGATCAAAACCTCGGCCATGCCCGAAATTTACGCATTATGCTTCTCGACTGCGAAGGCGAAGACCTGCCGCTAGTGCAAGGGGAGGCGGCGCGGTTCCACGAGTTGCTCAAGCGCGCTGGGGTACCCTCGACGCTCGCTTACGCGCCGGGCTATCACGACCTCTCCTATGCTGAGAGTCAGTGGCCGACCGAGGTTACATTCTTGGAGGCCGGCTGGAAGGATGCCTCCGGTTTCTCTTAGCCTACAGTGCCACCTCGCACTAGCTGGCTCAGCAGCTTGGGTTTTAGGCACCTTGCAACATGACTTGATCATCTTCGCAACCCATTGACTCCTCAATAAGCGTGCGTCATGCAGTATTTAGTGGGTCGTTTCGTACAAGTAGCACTGTAGGATTAGAGCTAGGAGGTGGGTTGCCGCTCATAGACCTTCTCGGAAACTCGGAATTGTCGCTTGGGGTAAGCTCATCACTTCTTCCCCTGTGGGGAAGTGGGCTCCCCGTTCAAGATCTGCCGGATGTTTTGCAGATCCTTCATTATTCTCTCCTTCTCCTGGTCGCTCTCTTGTTGATGCTCTCGAACCTGCTTTAGGTCTTTCTCCAGTTTTCTGTAATCCTGCTTAAACTGCAAGATCTCTTCTTCCAGTTTGTCAGCTCGATGCTGAATCTCTAGGTTCTGCTCCTTCTCTTGGTGTGGTCCTGCTATCGGTAGACTTTCCAGTCCTTTAGACTCTTCTTGTGGGCTTTCCAATCCGTTAGGCTCTTCTGGTGTGTTCTGTTCTAGGCGTTCACCCTCCATTTCTGTCCTTATTCCCAAGCGTTCCTCCTCTGAGGGGGCTAAGTGGGCTTGCTCCTCAGGCAGGTAATCCCTGCGCATCTCACCGAGCCGTACTAGCTGTTGTACTCCAAGCAAAATGCGGAAGATAAAGATGGCAATTGTAGCAACGAAAATTGCTAGAGCGGCTATTAATATAGTGTCTGCTGAGGGTAACATTTGCACTCCTTTCCCTTTCTTTTCATTATGCACAAGCCTCCGACCCAGATTCAACTGCCTAGGAGGAGCTAACAAGCTTTGCGAGAACCCAGAAGAATAGGCACTTCACCTTCTAGCACGCTCTAGGTGCAAACTCCTCTAAAGGTGCGCCGGTGCTGGCGTGATGGCATCATTGTGCTGCTGGAGAAAGAAGGGAGAGGGCATGTCTGCTCGCAGCGTTGTCCGACCAAGGTTGGTAGAGGTCGCGATATTGATACTCTTGTTTCTTGCCCTGCTTGGTGGATGCGCTGCTAGCGCTCAAAGCACAGGCGGCGATGAAACGAGTGGTGGCGAGCAAAGCACTGGTGGCGAGCAAAGCACTGGTTGCAGTCAAACTGCTGGCGGCGGTGAAACGAGCGGTGGCGAGCAAAGCACAGGTGGCGAGCAAAGCACAGGTGGCGGTGAGACTAGTAGCGGTGAGATCACTGGTTGCGGTCAAAGCACAGGTAGCGGTGAAACGACTGGTAGTAGTCAAGGCACAGGTGGCGAGAAAACGAGCGGTGGCGAGCAAAGCACAGGTGGCGCTCAAACTACAGGTAACGGTGAGACCACTGGTTGCGGTCAAACTGCTGGCGGTAGCCAAGCCCCCGGTGGCTCTGCAAAACAGGCCGGTCCTAGGGTGACTCGTCGCGGCTCGGACCTCCTAAGACCCAGCTACGTTGGAGAAGTCTATGGCACCTCGGCTTTTATCGGTATCGCATTCCCTGGGAGCACTATCCCCGCTAAGGGACCCGACGAGGGAATGAAGGCCCTGGTTTATATAACTGATGGCGATCCAAAGGAAGTGGGTGTCAGGGGGGCATATGGGGAATGGTTTCGAGGATCTGTGGACAAGAAAGGGGCACTCAATCTAACATCGGATCTTGGTGTGGATTTGTGGGCACCGGTTACCTCAAAGATGAGCACCGGTACGGTCAAATTCAGCGAGAACGCCATTTTTCCGTTTCGCGCGCAGCTGGTCAGTGGAGACTCTACCGCTGGGTTGTACCGACAGGTGGATGCAGTCGAGGGCTTAGATTACACAGCCGGCTGGATCGTACTGCCCGACGGCCGTGCTCGTGGCTCGAGCTATCCTCCCTACATCCCGTGTTGCGGCCCTAAGCAGTGTTAGCCTGTCAACACAGTCCCACTATAGTTGTAAGAACTATAGTTTCGGGTAGTACGCGCTTTGTAGCTGTCCCTTGTGAGCGGAAAAAAGAAGTGAACCGATGCTACGACAATCCTTAACGCTTCTCTTGGGCTTATTAGTAGCTCTCCTCGTTGTCGTCACATCCTCTGCTTCAGCTCAAGAAGCTCCTCAAGAGGAAGCTCCTCAGGGTGCATGCCCTCCGTCAGAGCAAACCCTGGAAGGTGTCTGGAAACCTAAGCGCCTCCTTGTGCTCAATCCCTGTCAGACCATAACCGGTACAATAGATGTTTCTAGAGTACCCCAGTACATTTCAGACGATGGCGATATACACAACCAGTTCGCTCCTGATACTCAATACCAGAATCTGCTAACCGATCAGCAAGAGACACACGGGAACTTTGTAGTTGAACTGATGCCCCGCGACGCCGGTCATCTTCCTGTGTTGCCGGTGGGGCCAGAGCTCACCTTAGTGGGGGCGCTGGTTTACGACACCGAGCATGCTTGGACCGAGATGCATCCTGTCTATGGGGTTTGCGTGGAGGGAGGATCCTGCTATAGCAGCGGGCCGCAGTTTGGCGGCATTCCTCGAGATAGCGCTGGTGAGAGGGAAGATTGCCGGACAGAGACAGGTAAGAGCTGCCCTGGATACGAAGGACAAGTACCAACCTACGAAAAAGTGTTAGGAAAGAAGACCGCTCCATGAGGACCCTACAATCTCCACATCGACAAGGCTACGATGTAAAGGAATTATCAAGTATACGCTGGTGTGGATGGCCCGTTATGCGCAGGTTAGCGGTGCGGTACCAGTGGCAATCTGAAATCCACGAGCATTTTCTTCACCTCAGCTGTTCGCTCATCTGCTTCAACTACTTTTGTCAGGGTTTGGCACTCTAAAGCTGCTTCCTTCGGTTTCGGAGAGCTGACCTCTGAGGGCTCCATCGGGAAAGTCCTTGTTGTAGATTTCAACATAGTAGTCTTGTGGTCTCTCCAGAAGGCTTCTAAGCAGCGCAGTGTTTACACCAGTACATCCGCTAGAGGTGCCTTCCTCCTGCGTCGGTGGATCTAGTTCCACGATGGTGGGACCTGCCTGCTTAGAGGCTCCCTGGTGGATACGAGCTTTCGTAGCAGGGGCAATGTCGGAGACTTCAAGCGAATAGCAGAGCCTACTCTGCGAAGGAATGAGCGTAACGTAAGCGGTTCCGCTGCCGTCCTTGTCCCCGGGTGAATCCCCTGCTCCGAGGACCTCGGCCTTTCCGGTGAGGTTGGCGTCAAGCCCGGTGAGAGACTGGGCCATCACCGAAGCCGTTACTAACGCTATCATTGCCACCGTAACGACTGCCACCGCAAGGAAGAAACCGAGTCGTCTCATCACGCTTAAACCCTTTAGCTTGACGCCCTTCGCATTCTATCTACTCAAAATCTTAACCATAAGCGAAACCAGCGTATACCAAGTAGTTGAAAAAGCCGCAATCTCCTCCCTGGTGAATCCCAAGCCAATGTACGAGGAGGTGCATATCATTCCCTTGAGCGTTGTGAAGACCGTCTCTTAACGATCCATCCTAAGATGACCACGGCTACCACTACTACCACTGGCAAGCCGAGCAGAAGAACTGGGTTAAGCCCGCCGGTACTAGGAGGTATAGCAGGTTGTTGGATAGTAGTATCTTCGCGTCCCTGAATAACGGGAGTTGTAGAGGATTGTTGAATAGAGGTGGCTTCACGTCCCTGAATAACGGGAGCTGTAGGGGATTGTTCAATAGAGGTGTCTTGCTGCTTCTGCTTAGGAGCTTCCCTGCCACTTTCGCTGAAGGTAATGCTAGCTCTCATGTCCGGATGTATCTGACAATAGTACCTGTAAGTCCCAGACGTTGTTGGGCTATCGGGAGACGCCTTTGGAAAATGCTGCGGAAAAGTGTAGGTGAAGGACTCCCCAGGATTCAATGTTCCAGAGAGGAATGCTCCAGCGGGACTGGTTGCGAAGACGGTGTGCTGGGTGCTGCCCTCGTTTACCCACTGGACCGTGGTTCCAGGCTCGATGGTAAGTTGGGAAGGTTCGAAGTAGAAATCACGGATGGACACTGTTGCCACTTTTTGGCGCTGTGCTCCAGCAGCCGTTGCGATTATCAGCACGGCTAGCAGGGCCAAAGCCAAAAGAGCAGCCATGTATGCTAGTCGCTTTGCGTTTCCTTTGTTGACTAGGAGCATCCCCAAAAAGCGGACCTCACCTGGGTTTTGCTACTGTTGTCTCTTTAGTGTACCTTAGCAGCTGTATTTGCGAGAAGGCTCCTTCTAGACAACTTAGTGGTAATGTAGCAAAAACGTCCCAGCCTATCGAAAAAGTCGTTGTCGGACAGGTCCGTAGTCCAACACAAGATCAAAACACCTAAAAACCCAAGGTCAAAACATTACAAAATCGGGATTTTCAGCCCCTGCATGGGACTCAGAAAAGGGCACCAGGGAGTTTTTCAACACGCTGGGTCGTTTTCGGAACACTTCTGTCTGATTCTTGAGTTTCCGAGAGAATTTACCTTCTGGGCTTTCCGTGTATCGAGGCACCCATCCTCCGCAGCGCAGCCTTTGTGCAGAGACGCCCGCCTGCAGTGAGCGACAGCGGAATTTACATTTACGAGCACCTCCCCTTCTGAGATTAGCCCTCCGCTTCGTGCTCTTCAAACTCTTTCAACTGGAACTCAAATGCCTCTGGGCCCAACTTGAACTCCAAAGCCTCTGTAATTGGGCTCAACTGGGCAACCTGTAAAACCGCACCCTTGCCGAAGGGAGAATCGATGGTGTAGATCGTGTAGCTGATGAGAGTGAGAATCCCCGTCAATGCCACTACCGACAATGCGTGTAGCCAAAAGGCCTCTATTGCAAGGAGGTAGGTGAAACCTAGCGTAACTAATCCTCCGATTATCAGGACAGCCCACAGCATCAGAGGTATTCCCTCGCGGTTTGCAAGCAGGCGAAGGTATCTCTGGTTCGATAGGTCGTTGATCCGCGTCAACACATCTCTCTGAAGCGCTTGCTCCGTACTAGTACCTGGCTCGAATCCATTATTGGTCTGCCGAAGCTCTCTGGTGATCTCATCGACCCGCGGACTATGCTGGCCCTGCTCCACCATCATGTCCCATTCCTCGTCGACCACGACTTGAGCATAGGAGCGTGCCAGTTCCTGTATCTGCTGGCGTTGCGGATCGGGAAAATCATTAGCATTCCAATAGATGTCACCCAGGTAGTTCGCTTCGCGTTGCACCGTCTCTTCAGCCGCATGAAACTGTTGCCACACGACTAGGACCGAGAAACCGAGCAGTATGGTAAGGGTAGTGCGGATGGCGACGTGGATCGTAATTATGCGGGGAGCATCGTCTAGCAATTCCTTGCGGCGCGACATGGGAAGCAGTCGCCGTACCAATACCAGCCCTGCAAGCGCGAACAGTGCACACAGAAAAACTACCAGAACACCAACGAGCGCTGTAGTCATGTCGATCCTCGCTCTTTTTCCCCACTCCCCGCATTTCTCATGGCTGCCAAAATACAGCCCGGCGGAGTAATAAACAACCATGGCTTGCCCGTGCTCACTGGTGGCTCGGTCAGTTTCCGAGAATGTCAGGAAGCGGCAATCCGTTCTCGTAGCAGCGTGATCTCTTTTGCTCCTGTTCCAAAAACCACCCTTTTCGGAATAGATGAGATGGTCGGAGAATCGCCTTTCTGCGAACAAACCTCGCCACATAAGCGTTACACATATGCGTCGTCAGCATGGCGGAATTGATGAGGATTATGGAACTCGTTTAGCCCATTCCTATGCGGTTTACGATAGGGGCGAGCCGTTTTGGGCCTCGTTTTCCGCCACCGGAGCTGGCTCTCCCCAGCTATAGGCAACGCTATTAATGGCGAGGTTTCATGGAGGCTATAGGACGGGCGCTAGACGCAGTCACCGCGCGGGATGCCCTAGGCTTCTTTAAGCACTGTGGGTATCCGCCTATAGGGTCAACCCCTATCACAGCTGCTGAAGAAACTCTGTTACCGCTTCGGGGGGAAGCGGCTTTGCAAAGTAGTAGCCTTGGGCCAGCTCGCAGCCCATCTCTTTTAGCTGCTCTGCCTGATCGGCTCTCTCCACCCTCTCGGCTATCACCCCCATGCCCAAAGTATGGGCCAAATCT
>JAWWQA010000460.1:0-4318 GCA_033854695.1 Rubrobacteraceae bacterium | reverse complement strand
GAAGAGGGTAGGGGTTTTGCAAGCACTCATGGAATTTAAGCTCGCGCCTGTTGCCATTGTCGTCGCGCCCTCTATCCTCTGAGCTGGCGGGAAAGATAGGATCGGGGCGATCCTGGCAGCGCTCTTCACGTGTGCCACACTTGCTATGTTCGTCGTAGGAGCCTCTGCTCTGGTGTATCGCAAGCACGGGGACATTGAAGGATAGGAGTATGGAGCGTACACTCAGGCCTTGGTCACGGGGCCGTAGCTCAGTTGGGAGAGCGCCGCCTTTGCACGGCGGAGGTCAGGGGTTCGAATCCCCTCGGCTCCACTTCTAAAATATCCTGTTAGCAGAGATAAGCATGGGTAGCTGTTGGTCTGTCCGCACCTGCGGAAAGGAGATAGCTTATCCTTGCTCTGTGTGGTAGTTGTCGGCGCGCTCGGAGGCTGCGTGGACAGGGTGGGGAGCGAGGGGCTTTGTATATAAACAAACGCTTGAGATAAGGAAGAGTCAGATGAAGGATTTGGCAACGACGGCCATGGAGCGTTGCGAGCTTTTAAGCACCCATCAGTGAGGAGCATGGCATTATCGTCCGACCCTATGGTTCCCAAGCGATGGACGAGGTGAACAACATCGTTGCTGGTTGGATGCAAATGGCCGGGATGAGTACGAGGCGGGACGAGATCGGCAACCTTATAGGCCGCTACGAGGGAGAAGGCGCGAAGACACTCATCCTCGGCTCGCACTTAGACACCGTGCGCGACGCCGGCAAATACGATGGCAATAAGAAACTCTTGGACCTCGAGGATCAGAATGGAGTAACCCTTTCGCAGGCGGTTCACACCTTCGGTGGGAACCCCGATGCCCTGCAGAGGGCAGGCCGCGGGAGCGAAGATCTCCTTGGCTACTGTGAGGTCCACATAGAGCAGGGCCCGGTGCTCGAGCAGAAAGATCTACCGGTCGGCGTGATCTCGGCCATCAATGGCCAGAGCCGCATGAGGATTCGGTTCGCAGGAAAAGCCGGGCACGCAGGCACGGTACCGATGGAGCACAGGCGAGATGCGTTGTGCGCCGCTGCTGAACTCGTGCTCGAGGCCGAGCAGATCGCGAGAGCGAGGCCGGAAGCCGTCGCTACGGTCGGCGAGATCTCCGTGCTCCCCGGAGCGGTCAACGTGATCCCTGCAGAGACAATCCACTCGCTAGACCTTCGCCATCCTGAGGATGCCGTGCGCGAACGCCTCCGCGACCACCTCAAAAAGCGGACTGGAGAGATAGCTGTCTCGCGTGGGTGCGGACACGAGTGGCAGTTACGTCAGGAAACCTCTGCCGTCTCCGCCGATCCAGAGTTCAGCTCTTTGCTAGAGAACGCCGTAGAGCACATGGGCATAAAACCGCGCACCAGCTGCCTAGCGGGGCAGGACACGACGCGGTGCAGATGGCTACGCTCACCTCCGTCACCATGCTCTTCGTGCGTTGTAAGGAGGGCCTAAGCCATCATCCTGATGAGTCGGTTACGAAGGAGGACGTGGGCGTTGCTATCGATGTAATGAAGCGCTTTCTCGAACTCGTGGGAGAGGCCCACAAAACGTAGCGAGAGCAAGAGCCGAGGAGTATTCTGCCTATAGAAGGACTCCAGCGGATGCAAAAGTGGTAACTGGGGGAAGGGAACTATCAGAGATGACTGAAGGAACAATAGCCGATCGGCGTAAACCTGAGGAATTCAGCGAGCGTCTCTACAATGAGGATCTCCGTCCGCTCAGAGAGGATGAGCGTAGATGGAACACTTACAGCCTTTTCTGTACATGGATGGCCGACGTACACAGCATCGGCGGGTACACGTTTGCTGCGGGACTCTTCTTTTTAGGGTTGACCGGATGGCAGGTGTTCCTCGCCCTGATCTTTGGCATAACGGCGGTCTACTTTCTAATTAACCTCACGAGCATCGCGGGACAGAGGCACGGCATCCCGTATCCGGTTCTGTCCAGGATCAGCTTCGGGGTGTTCGGAGCCAACATACCGGCTTTGATCCGGGCGGTCATAGCGATCTTCTGGTACGGCATCCAGACGTGGCTCGCATCTGTGGCGATCCTCATCCTCGTGCTCAAAGTGTTCCCGGGGCTCGAACCGCTTACCGGGTATTCGTTCCTGGGGCTCTCTTATCTAGGTTGGCTGTGTTTTCTACTCCTGTGGACGGCTCAGTTGCTCGTTCTGCGTCATGGCATGGAGTCCGTTCGAAGGCTGGTGGACTGGTCGGGTCCAGCGATATACGTAGTCATGTTGATACTAGCGATCTGGATCTGGTACGAGGCCGGCGCGGACATGAACTTCAACCTTAGCTCCGAGCAGCTGTCGACGGGTGGAGCGGTCCTCACTTTCCTCACCGCCGCTGCCCTGGTGGTCAACTACTTCTCCACGCTGATGCTTAACTTCACGGACTTTTCGCGATTCGCGCCTACTGAGCGGATGGTCAAGTTGGGTAACTTCTGGGGCCTGCCCGTCAACTTCATCCTGTTCTCCGCGGTCGTCGTCATCACTACTGCCGGCTCTCTGGCCGTCTACGGCAGAGCCATCGCAGACCCGGTCGAGCTCGTGGCAGAGATCCCGAGCATCGTAGTCCTTCTCTTAGGAGCTATCACCTTCGCGGTTGCCACTATCGGGATCAACATAGTGGCCAACTTCGTTTCGCCGGCCTACGATCTGGCCAACGCGTTTCCCAAGTACATAGACTTCAAGCGCGGAGGACTGATTACGGCCGTCCTCGCCTTGGTGGTGACACCCTGGAACATCTACAGCAGCCCGGTGGCCATCAATTACTTCCTGGGCGGTTTGGGGGCACTGCTCGGGCCGCTCTTCGGCATTATTGTGGTCGACTACTACCTGGTGAAGCGGGGACAGATCCAAGTCGACGGCCTTTACCGAGAAGGAACATCGTCGGCGTACTGGTACAAGGGAGGCGTAAACCCTGAGGCTCTCTATGCCTTCGTGCCCGCGGCAATCATCTCTCTGATCTTCGCTCTGCTCCCGGCGTTTGGCACCATCTCCCCGTTCTCCTGGTTCGTTGGGGCCGGGATAGCGGGTGTGCTGTACTGGCTCATGGCCAGGCGCCACAGGACGCTCGCCTCTCCTGAGAGAGAAGAAGCAAGGCCGTGAGGACTTATGACTTGATCGTCAGGGGCGCTATACTCGTCGGGGCCGAGGACTCGGAGGAGGCTGACCTGGCCGTCTCGGATGGAAGGATCGCCGCTGTTGGTCCCGAGATCGAGGGTTCAGCTGGCGAAGAAATAGATGCTCATGGGTTCTATGTCCTCCCTGGCGTGATCGATGCGCATGTGCACTTCAACGAGCCAGGACGCACCCACTGGGAGGGCATCGCCACGGGATCTCAGTCCCTGGCGGCGGGGGGCATGACTGCCTATATAGAGATGCCGCTGAACGCCTACCCGCCGACCTGTGATGCCGAGTGCTTCGACGAAAAGCTTGCTCTTGCAGAAGCCTCCTCGCTCGTGGACTTCGCGTTCTATGGTGGCCTTGTCCCTGGAAACCTCGAGCATCTCGAGGAGCTCGCCGACCGGGGCGTAGCGGGCTTCAAGGCCTTCATATCCACGACCGGCACTATAGATTTTCAACCCGCCGATGACCTTATACTCTATGAAGGGATGGCAAAGGCGGCCGAGCTGGGGTTGCCCGTCCTCGTCCACGCAGAGAACAAGGAAATTACCGACGAGCTCGCCCGCCGTGCCGTCGGCACACTTCGTACGACGATGCGTGATTACCTCGACTCACGCCCCGTCGTGGCGGAACTGGAGGCTATAAGCCGCGCGATCCTCCTCGCCGAGGAGACCGGCTGCTCGTTGCACGTGGTGCACGTAAGCACGGGCAGGGGCGTCGCCCTCGTGGCGGCGGCGCGAGAGCGGGGGGTGGACGTTACCTGTGAGACTTGCCCGCACTACCTGGTGCTGACCGAGGAAGACGCGGAGATGCTCGGGACGGTCGCCAAGTGTGCCCCGCCGCTGCGGCCGCAGGAAGATCTTGAGTCTCTCTGGGCCCAGATCTTCTCTGGCGATGTTGAGTTCGTCGCTTCAGACCACTCGCCATGCCCCCCGGATATGAAGGCCGGCGACGATCTCTTCAGGGCGTGGGGTGGCATCGCGGGCTGCCAGTCACTACTGAACGTTATGCTGGACGAGGGCCACTACGGGCGCGGGCTGGCGTTGGAGAAGGTTGTCGCGCTGCTCTCGGGGCAGGTCGCCGGTCGCTTCGGCTTCTCAGGAAAGGGCAGGGTGGTGGTCGGAGCCGACGCTGTTATCGTGCTGGTCGATCCCGACGCCCTCTCTACGT
>JAWWQA010000459.1:0-4038 GCA_033854695.1 Rubrobacteraceae bacterium | reverse complement strand
GCGCACGATGCGCGGAGAGAACTGGCCCATTGCGAGCTGGACGAGCACCAGCGTGAGGGTCAGCGCGAGGCTGATCAGGGTTACCATGGAGGTGGCGATCATGTTGAGGATCGTCTGGGCGGCGTTGGGGTTACCGGTGATGGCCTGTGGGATTAGCCCGTGGTCGAAGTACCGATCGATCGCGGTAGTGGCGAGCGCCAGGCCGATGCCGCCGAGCACGCAGAGCAGCGGGACCAGCCACAGGTTAGAACCGAGGTAGTGCCTGAGGCGGTAGCGTATCATCAGCCTCCCCTCCCATGGTCGGGTGAATGGATCCTTTGGACGACGTTGGCGTGCGGTATGCCGATCTCCTCTTTGCGATCAGGGCAAGACCTTTATCGCGCCGTCTTCCTTCTTCCGGAAGACCTCGTATCCTTGTGGTGTCTCCTCGAGCGGCAGCCGGTGCGGCGCGAAGCCCTCGACCCCCTAGGGTCGCCTCTGTCAGCAGCGGCATGATACCGTCCAGCGGCGCTTAACATTGGCCTGGACCATGCGCAGCTAGACTTGCTTGTCGAAGAGCGTCAGCATGGGCAGCGGGCGCCGGCCATCCCGTCGTAGACGCCGATAACGGTGGTGGTCATGCACACGATGGCGTCCGTGGGCTCCTGAATGGTGAGGACGGGAACGTTATCAACCCGCACGTCGCGCTTGCCGTGCCACGTAAGTGCCTTTACGCTGTCAGACTAGCCCTTCGGCCTGGTACTCGCGTAGGAATCCTTCGAAGAGGCGCCTGTGTCCCTGCTCGTCGCGCAGGATGTCTATGACCATGTCCTGCGTGACATGGTCAACGCCCTCGGTCTCCTCGACGATCTTGGTGTAGTGCTCGATGGCTCCGGTCTCGGCCTCGATCACGCCCTTGATCACGTGCACCACGTCCGTCTGCTCCTCGGGCGGCTGCAGATAGCTCTGCTCGGCCTCGAACTCTAGCGAGCCCGGGACCACGCCATACAGCTCCTTGATCCGGGCCGCAAACTGCTGCGCGTGCCCCAGCTCCTCCTGGATGTCCTCCTCGAGAGACTCTGTGATCTCCTGAGCCCTGACCCCTTCAGGATTGACCGAGTTGGTTACGTAGCTCATCACCGTCTCGAGCTCCATGAAGTACGCCTTCTTCAGAAGCTCGACAATCTCCTCCCGCTTCGTATCCATCTCCTGCGAGAGAATTCCCTCGCCGGCGCGTCCGCTCTCCATTCTCCGTACCTCCTTAACGGTTTGTCCAACCTTAACCCGATCTTGCCCGCAGGTTCAGGCAACCAAACTGGAACGAATGTTGCTCTTCATTCTGCGGGCCGTGATCCCGGTACTCGTGAGTCTCTATGTACGCGGGTGCAACGTCTCGATCCGGTCGGAAATGAGTACGTACTCGACCTCATCCTGAGGCGCCGCAGGCTGCCCTCGCAGGAAGTGATCGTGCGCTTCCTCACGCTCCCACACTCGTCGCCCGCCGAAGGGCAGCCTGCAGCACCGGAAGCTCGAAAGAGCCATCGTGGCGCACTCCGTTGATGTAGAACGTCGGCGTCCCGTTCACACCACTCCGCACCCCGCTCATGAAATCCTCGCGGACACGGCCAGCGTGGACGTGCTCGATGAGCTCTCTGTCGAATTGTCCGACGTCCAGGCCGAGAGCTTCGGCATATGCGTGGAGGTAGGGAGCATCAAGCCGCTGCTGGTTCTCGAACAGTACGTCGTGCATCGCCCAGAATCTTCCTTGGGCGCCCGCCGCTTCTGCCGCCTCGGCTGCCTGCTCGGCGTGGAGATGCACGGTAGTGAGAGGGAAGTGGCGGTAGACGAACTGGAGTTGGTCACCCATGAGTGACTGGATCTCCTTGACGATCGGGTGCGCGGCACCACAGTAGGGGCATTCGTAGTCTCCGTATTCCACCAGGCTCACCGGGGCGTCTACCGGCCCCCGAATGTGATCCCGGGCCGGCGAGACCGGAAGGGTCAGCACTGCTTCCCAGCTCGTGGTGTTCATGAGACCACCTGCCTCGCCGCCAAGTCCTCGAGCGCGCGAAGGATGCCCTCAGCGCCGGGATTTACCTGGGGCGGCGAGACGTAGCTCCAGTGGACGCTTCCTTCGGCGTCGATCACGAACAGCGCCCGTTCGCTCATGCCCTCACCGGCCTGGTAGGCATGATATGCGCGAGATACTTCCCCCTTGGGCTCGAAGTCCGCGAGCAGCGGATACTGGAGGTTACGGTGCTCGGCGAAGGCCTTGTGGCACCAAACGCCGTCCACCGAGATGCCGAACAGCTCCGCGTCGTACTTCTGGAACTCCGGCATAAGCTCCTGGTAGAGCACCATTTGGTCGGTGCAGACCGGGCTCCAGTCTGCCGGGTAGAATGCCAGGATGACCGGCCGGCCGCGAAAGCCGGAAAGCCGGACCTCCTGGTCTGGTCCGGAGGGAAGCTGGAAGTCAGGTGCCATCGTGCCCGGCGCGAGGGGCATGGCCGGCTCGCTGTGTGTGTCGGTCATGGGTCAGGCCTCCCTGACGATTACAGTGCTGCTTGACTTTTCGATCATCGATCCTGGCCTCCTCCTGTGCGTTCTCGCGCTCGGCGGGGCGGGAAGGCATAATCGCCTGAGGGCAGCGGTTCGGCATGAGGCAAACAACCTATTTTCCTCTGGTGCAAGCACCCCACCAATGTCTAGGGAATTTGCTCTATGAATGCCTAATGAATTTGCTCTATATTTCGATAGATTAGTGTATGCTAACCTGCCCACGGGCCGGATCGAGGGTGATCGCGCACGGAGCTTTAAGCTGGCGCAGCTGGCACCACAGACGGCCTTTGCAGAACTTCAGCAGAACCGGGAACTCCTAGGCACCCTGGAGGAGCTGCGCGCGCGACAGGAGGAGCTAACCCAGCTGAACTCCGAGCTGGAGGACACTAATCGTGGCGTCGTGGCCCTCTATGCCGAGCTGGATGAGAAGGCCGGGCAACTGCAGCAGGCCAACGAGCTGAAGACTCGCTTTCTCTCGAAGGTGTCGCAAAATCTTGCGAAACTTCATCTCCAACGCCTTCAAGTTCACGGAACGCGGACAGGTGCGCGTCTCGGGGACTCTGGATTCTGCCCAGCAGGCCGTCGTATTCACCGCTGCCGACGCTGGGATCGGTATCGCCTCCGATGATCAGGACAGGATTTTCGAGGAATCCACCCAGGTAGAGCACCCCATCCAACGGCAAATCAAAGGAACAGTGTTGGGGCTGCCACTGGCCAGGAGGCTGGCAGAACTGCTTGGAGGCAGCGTAAACGTACAAAGCACGCCAGGTCTCGGCTCCGTCTTTTCGGTAATCGCTCCGCTCGTCTATACCAGTCCGGCCCAGGCATCGGCAGAGCCGGAACGTCTTTGGCCACAGACGCCCGTGCCTGTTTCCACGGCGAGCCAGGAGCCATCGGAGAGGGTCCTGATCGTTGACGACGATGAAACGGCACGCTACGTGCTCAGAAAGCTCTTGACAGAGACTCCCTACGCGGTTATCGAAGCCGTTAGCGGACCCGAAGGGCTATCCCGGGCGCGTGAGGACCAACCACAGGTCATCTTTCTCGACCTGATGATGCCAGAGATGAATGGCTTCGAAGCACTGGAGCGGCTAAAGTCCGATCCCACGACCCGCGATATACCTGCTATTATTATTACATCGAAACTGGTGGAACCAGAGGAGCGCCGGCTTCTCGATGGGAAGGTGGTGACGATTCTACGTAAAGCGGCCGCTTCGCGCGAGGTGGTTATCGTCAGCATACGAGAGGCCCTGGCACACGCCAGGCCGGCCCAAAACGAACCGGCGGGAGTGCCACAACATGGCTGACGTCCTATCCGATATGGTCCACGCCTCGCAGGTAACGATCTTGCACGTCGAAGATGACCCGACCACTCGCTATGTTATCGGCCGGATTCTGCATCACGAAGGGTTTACGTTAAGGGAGGCAGCTACCGGAGCGGAGGGCCTCAGGCTGGTCAAGGAGAGGCCAGACCTCGTAATCCTCGACGTGCAGCTGCCC
>JAWWQA010000458.1:0-9157 GCA_033854695.1 Rubrobacteraceae bacterium | reverse complement strand
TCGCACGGAGTTTCTCCTAGCGCTGGAGGTAGCTTACCGAGGGAAAGATGCCTAACACGGTTGGCATTGGGTATGTTCGGTTTTGTCTCATGACGATCCGGGGCAGCCTAGAAGTCCCTGTAGTTGTACTTCAAAGCCATCCAAAACGATCCTAAACCAACACGGTGCCTAGTCGTCGTGGCCCTCTATCTTTACTCTCCGCTTCCTACGACGCTTAAAACCAATTTACGTATCGGACCACTTCTCCCCCGACATACCCCTTCTCCTAACTATGCCTAGATTCTCCGCCATACTAGAGGAAGGGGTTGCGGCGGACATAAATGAGCAGTGCAACCATGGAGAAAGAAACATCCCGCCGCACTGAGAAGGTAATGCTGTGCCATTGGTGGAGGTTCACACAGGAGCCGTCATTAGCAAGACTTCGCTCGTGTAGTGGATCAGCTCATGTGGCACCACCGGGGCCCGGTTGATGGTCCTGAAACTGTTGCGCTCGTAGAGCTTGACCGCCCCTTCATTCTGCTTGAAGACCAGCAGGCTCACCTCTCAGCATCCGCTCTAGCGGGCTTTCTCCTTCGCTATTCTGAGCATCTTGGTGTCTAGCCCCATGCCGTGGTGTTCGGAAAAGACGGCCATGCCGCTGATGTAGTAGCTACCCGGAACTTCCAGCCTGGAGTAGGGCTCCAGGACTGGGTCCATGGGCTCCCTAGGTTCCTCCTGCGCGGGCCCATCCTCCATCGGGTAGGCATGCATCATACTGATTACTTCCCTGCCAAGTTCGGCGACTGTGCAGTTCTTGTAGGAGAAGGCGCCCTCTTCGCTAGCGTAGCGTCTGGCACCGATCTCGAGCAGCGTCAGGCCTGGGTATTGCAGAGCCAGCGTACTCCAGACATACTCGGCCAGGCCACTAGAGGAGATCCTGAACAGTTCGGCGATCCTGTAGCAGTCGTCGCTGGTCGCCGGTCTGGAGATCACCTCGAAACTCATCGCTGATTTGCCACCACGGGGCATATTCTACAAGGCAAAAGCCGCAGGCTTAGGCTAGATCTCGTACCTCCACAATCCTTTCTGCCGTGTCTAAGTGAACGGGTTGCGGCGGAAAGAATGTTGCCGTTTCAAGGCCCGCGTTCACTCACCTATTGCACCGAGGCAGGTGGTTTGTAGGCGTGGAGAATCGCTAGTCGTCCCGCCAGTCCATCTCGGCGTGGCTGCCGTCGCAAAAGGGTTTGTTATTGGAGTATCCGCACCGGCAGAGGCTACTCTTGCTGCCACGGTAGACGGTCTCGCCGTCGGCGCTCCAGATCTCGACCTCTCCCCGCAGTAGCAGCGGACCGTTGACAGTGGGGGTCATCCTAAGCTCCCTTCCGTCGCCGGTGGGTTCCTTCCTGAGGCGCGAATCTCCGAGGGTACCCTCGTCCCTGAAGCTCACTTGCTTGTGGCTGTTATCGCAGAACGGCTTGTTGCGGGACTCTCCGCAGCGGCAGAGGGCTACGCGAGTGTCTTCAAAGAGGGTCTCGCCAAGCGGACCTTTTATATGGATATCCCCTCGGACGTACAGTGGACCATTGACGCCGACGGCGATTACGTTCTCCTGCGGTATGGGCTCTGCAGCACCGCCGTTCTTAGGCTCGAATTGCAGGGCTCCGGTGGGACAGCATATAACGACTTCGGCGACGCGCTCTGGGAGTGCCCGGTCAGGTTTTATCCAGGGTCGCCCGTTCGGATCGAACACCTCGGGTAGACCCTGCACACAGTAGCGTGCGTGGATGCAGCGCTCGGGGTCGAAGGAGACGACAACTTTCTCCGAGCGGTACTCTTTCCTTGTCATGCGACCTCCTTGAGTCAGATAAGTATTGTACTAGGGCCTGTTCACAGAGCAGTACGAGTACGCCATCCGCCCGCATATCAAGCCTACTCTCGGGAGTATCGAGCTCAAGAGCCTCATCCCGGCGTACGTGCGCGGGTTCCTACCGCAAGAAGCTGGACACCGGGCCCGCCCCGCCACGATCCATAATGATGCACGTCGTTCTCCATAAGGCTCTGGATCAGGCGGTGGCCGATGGCAGGTGTGCTGAGCTGCCCGCCTACACCCGCTTCCACGACCTCCGCCACGCTGCTGCTCTCCAATCTGGTCCATCCGTCCCCGTTACTCTTGGCGACCCCCCAGCGTGCGTAAGGTCTCGAGGGCTCTATCGCGCACTCCAGGGTCATCGCCCCTGAGGGCGCCCCTTGCCAGTGCCTTGGCCTCTATCGGATCGATCCAGCCGCCCCTTGCCAGGGCACTCATGATCACCTCCTTGACGTGGGCGCAGTTCGAGTGCAGCAGGCTCACCAAGTCGTCTTTCGCTGAGCGCAGCGCCTCATACGGAATCCGCTTGATCACTTACCGTTTTGAACACAAGCGGAAAGTGCATGAGCGAAGCACTAGCAGTGTGCCTCAATCGTTGCGCCACTGTATAACCGGATTCCGTATCAGTCGGTAGCGCGACGATCTCGCAGAGAATGTGGTCGGGCAGCTCGCCAGGGTCGACACGAGCGAGGAGGTCAGATATGGTGTTCTCTTCCGCCGCTTTTGTAGCTGCTAGCCTCGCCGCAGCCTGTTTTACGTCGTCGCGCTGGTCGTTACACAGCTCTATCAGCCGGTCGAGCGTCAGGAGGCCGGCCTTGCCGAGTTGCCGGACTAGCGCCTCCCTGGGGCTGGGGAGTACCGTCCTGACGAGGCTGTGTTCCGGGTAGCACTTGGGGCAGTGGTCCCCGTAAATCGCGCCGCCATGCTTCTTGAAGGTCGTGCCGCGGGCGGTCCAGTACTCCAACACGTCCTCGAGCCGCGGCGTCAGTTTCTGGAACAGCGGGTACTCCGAACCTTCGGCCCTGTTCATCCCGAAAGGGGTCTATCAGACGGGCGAACGAAATCTCTTTCCTAGCCTTCTCGACGATCTCTTCATAACCTTCGTCCGCGAGGTGCCCGATGAGCTTCAGGTGATGAGCCATCCCCATCCCTTCCAAGGACCACGCGCTCGGCTAGCTCGGCAGCCTCGGTCCCTGGTCGGAGCTCCAGCAAATGCTTCGTTCCCTGGTACATGATCTCAGCTAACGTGAGGGCACACATCACCCCCAGCGCCGGGGACCTCCTGACAGTCCTTTCTTTACCTGGACTTCAATCCTGGTACCGTCCCTACACACGACGCGTATGTCGTCCCCGGGGCCCCCGGTCTCGGACTCAACTTCTCTGGGTACGTCTGGCAGGTCGCGCAACCAGTCGAGAGGCTGGCCGGTGAGCACGTGGACGTACGCCAAAGCGATAGTAGCCGCCTGGAAATTGAATCCTCCCGCAGCAGCGCTTCCAGCTGAGCGACCCAAGATGCTTCCTACTCTCGGCCCTGACAGGACGCGTTCAAGCGTTCGCCTCTGCCTCGTGGAGCGGACTTTCGGGTGGCTCGGTAGGAATCGGCGTCTCGCCAAGGATTACGAGCGGGAGGGGCAGACCAGCGAGACGCTAATTGAGGTGGCGATGATTCGGCTCATACTCAGGCGGCTGGCGAGAGCAGCGTGAACCTTACAAAACAAGCTCTTATACCCCTCCGCCTTGGGAAAATTTAGAAGTTAGCGACGCCCGCCTCTGCGACCTCCTGGTCCTGGTCGACGGTGCCGCCGCTGACACCTATGGCACCCGCTACGTCGTCACCACGCATCAGCGCAATACCGCCGGCGAAGTTTACGATCCGCCCGCCGTTTGTCGTCTCAAGGCCGTAGAGGGGCTGGCCGGGCTGGGTAACCTCGGCGAGATCCTTGGTTTGAAAGTCAGGAAAAGACGCCGCGGTGAATGCTTTGTCTATGGAGATGTCTATGCTGCCCAGCCAGGCATCCTCCATCCTGGCGAACGCCTTGAGCTGCCTCCCGTTATCAACAACCGCGATATTCATCGGTTGGCCTATCTCCTGCGCTTTCTGCTGGGCAGCCGCGATTATCGTCTGGGCCTCATCGAGCGTAACCGTTTCTCTTGCCAAGGTGTTGCCTCCTTCTTGGTCGTTATCGTTGTCCGCGATACCTATGGCCTCGGCGGCCTGTCTTAGCAGCCCTTTCTCTTCGTCCGGTCTCGCTTGCTTTCCTCCTACAGGCGTGCGCTGTTCTTGTCCGGACGCAGCCCGCTGCTCGGTTTAACTCGGCATGTTTCTCCTTCCCTTTGTTTCACCAGACAAAAGGGTATCAGAGCCTGAAAACCGTGTAAACGTCCGGCGGCTAACTCACCTCGCACATAAACAGCGGCGGGATGTGCATGTAGGTCGCGCTCGGACTCAGCCGACGGTGTCCTGCGCCATCTCCAGCGCCTCAGCGGCGCTGTCGGCGCGCCTGAGGCCCATGCAGCTTGTGGTCTCCGGGTCGCCGCCGACGAGGATGACATCGCCCAGGTGGTCGAGAGCGTGGGCGGCCCACCTCGGAGGCTACGATTTATGGCGCGATGAGCCGGATAATGCTACGCAGGCTGGGGGGGCGGCGAACTTGGTTCTCATCAAAATTGCGGGAGAACCAGAAAATGGGGTTCACATCACCTGACTCACCTTCTACTCACCCCAGGTCTTGCGCAGGACACGGACCCAATTCTCGTGAGCGAGCTTTCGGAGCGCCTGGTCGTCGTAGCCTCGGTCCCTGAGCGCCGACATCAGCCTCGGCAGGCCCGACACATCACCTATCTCCTGCGACACCAAAACCCCATCGAAGTCGGAGCCGAAGCCGACCCTGTCGATCCCGACTCGCTCTACCAGGTAGTCGATCTGCCGCACCATCACTGCCAGAGGAGTACTTGCATCCCGGGCCGCGTCCTCACGGAGGAAGTTGACCGCGAAGTTGAGACCGATCATTCCGTCGGAGGCGGCTATGGCGTCGAGCTGCGGGTCCGTGAGGTTTCGGGTGGAGGGGCAGAGGGCGTAAGCGTTGGAGTGGCTCGCAACGAGTGGAGCGTCTGTGAGAGCTGCCACATCCCAGAAGCCTCGCTCATTCAGGTGGGACACATCGATCATGATGCGGAGGTTGTTGCAGGTGCGAACCAACTCCCTACCGGCTTCGGTTAGCCCCGGCCCTGTATCCGGTGAGCGCTGAAAGTGCACGGCGACACCCTCAGCAAAGGCGTTCGGCCGACCCCAGACAAGGCCTAGTGAGCGCAGCCCTGCCCGGTAGAGCACGTGCAGCGTGTCGAGGTTGGTATCGATCGCGTCGGCACCCTCAAAGTGGAGCACCGCCGCCATTACTTCCTCGTCCAAGCACCGCTGCAGTTCAGCGACGGTACGGACGACCCGGAACTTCCCGTCCGAGCGGTCCTCGATCCTAAACAGCATGGCAGTAGCGGCCATCGAGTGACGCAACGCGTACGCGGCATCAAGTGCAGGTGGAAGCGCCCTCGGAGTGCGCCCGGGCGTAGGTTCGGGCGTCTGCTCTCTAGGTGTGGGAATCCAGACGGCAAAGAAGCCGCCCCCGAAGCCCCCCTCCCGTGCCCTGGGCAGATCCAGGTGGCCTTGGTCACTGCGCTCGAAGAATGCGCTGGGTCCGCCCCCATCCGGCCTACCGAGCCTTACCAGTACATCGTTGTGGCCATCGAACACGACCGGAAATACATCCCGACCCATACGAGCATCTCCCTTCTTGACGACACACTCTTATGCGGTTGCAAAGCTATGAAGCGGGTGGCTTAGTATTGTAACTGGAGTCGGTCGTAACCTTAAGGTGCGCCGCAACTGGCAAAGGAGCGACTCTTCTCCCATCACACGCAGGACTTTGGAAGTTGTCCGGCGTTTGGGGTGCATCCCAGGAACAGTCGTCCTCGGCTTTTTACCTCCACTTTATCGTGCAGCCGATCGGTCGAGTCTGGGCGACAGGGGATTCTTCGTCGGCCAGAGCCGCATCGAGAGCATCCCTGAGGTAGTGGTTCTGTACGGCCCCGGGATCTTCGTAGTTGTCGTCGACGGTGCCGTGGTAGAGCAGCGTGCCATCCTTCCCGAAGAGGAACACTTCGGGGGTGCGCTCCGCCCTATACACCCGAGCTACCTCCTGCGACTCATCGAAGAGGTAAGGGAAGTTAAACCCCTTCTCTTGCGCGCGCTCCTTCATCCTTGGGAAGCTATCGTCGGGATACTTTTCTGGGTCGTTGGCGTTGATGGCTATGACCTGCACACCCCTGTCGGCGTAGTCAGCTTGGGTCTGGACTATGCGATCCTCCCACGCCTGGGCGTAGGGGCAGTGGTTGCAGGTGAAGATAAGTGCCACGGCCTCCTTATCCGCGTAATCCGCGAGGGCGTGGTGCTGATCATCCACCCCGGGTAGTTCGAAAGCTATCGCCTCGTCGCCGGGTTTGAGGTTGGCCACTTCTTCTGCTCCTTTCTCGTAGCATACATCGTGAACGGTCGTGTCTACTGTCTATATAGACAGCCTACCGCTATCCCTTAGCCATCGCTTGGCTCGGCCTTCTCTGCGGCATCTATGGCCCGCCGAATCGTGTCCGGTGAAGGTAGCGGGGAGATGCGACCGTCCTCTCGGCGGTAGGCGCGGCAAGTAAGGGCGTAGTGAGAATCGGGCGGCGGAGGAGCTATGTCCTGGCCGTTTAGTAGTATGGTGGGGGAGCCTACGAAGCGCAGCTCTTGGGCCTGCTCTTCGCTCTCGACCTTGACGACCTCGACGTTGGCGTCGATGCCCTTCTCGTCCAACACCTCACGCAGGCGTTCGAGTGCCAGGTCATGAGACGGACAATCTTCGTAGAAGAGGAAACTCACACGCATCAAAAGTCCTTCAGGATACCGTCTATCCGAGAAGAAGGGTTACGACGATGGAGGCGACTACCCCAAGGAGGAAGAACCCCAGCTCTCAATATCAGGAGCAACCATAAAGGGCTTGTGGAGGCGCGTCAAGGAGTCCATCATCCAGGTCCAGTCGGCGGTGTCGGTTGTAGCTTTCGTAGGGGGTTCTCAAGGCTTGGAGATCTTCAGGATCTACAGGCTCCAGATCTGTCGTCTGGCGGCGAGCACCGCCAGCGTGACGGCAACGCAGCCGCCCCCCCATGACCACGCCGGCCCACAGGGCGCCTGCCCATTCGGCGACGGCGCCGATCAGGATCGCTCCCAGCGGCATTAGTCCTCTATCCATCAGTGCGATGCTCAAAATTCGGCCGCGGCGCCGATCCGGCACCCCTGTTTGGAGGGTGACGCGGCTCATCGTGCGGTATGTTGTGCTGGCAAGCCCCACTAGGAACATCATGACTGCTGCCGTGACGAGGGTTTCCGCGATCATAAACAGGAGAAGGAACAGGCCGAAGCTGATGGTCGAACACACCAGCCATTTTCCCGCCCCTTCCGTTTCACTACCCAGAGACAGCCGCGCTGATCCTACGAGAGCGCCCGCCGCGGCGACCGAAAGCAGGATGCCAACCCCTTCCGGTCCGAGTTGCAGGAGATCCTCCGCAAACAGCGGCATCATAGCGGTGTAAGGAAACGCGAACACCATAGGCACCACGGCCAGGATCAGAAGAGACTGGACGGACGGGCTGTTCTTCACATAAACAGCCGCCTCTTGGATATCCGCTTTTATGTTGTTGGAGACGGCATCCCTGTTGGATTTCGGGTGAACAACAAACAGAGAGAGCAACACGGCCACGATGCTGCACGCGCTGATCCAGAACACATCCGCGACCTCCATCACGGCCAGCAAGGTTCCGGCAATCGCTGGTCCCACGATGCGAGAAAGGTTTCGCACGCCGCTGTCGATCGCAACCGCGCTGGCTACCTGGCTCTCCGGCACCAAGTTCGGGATCAGGGAATTGCGAACCGGGGTAACCACGGCCATCAAGACCGAGCGTAGCGTCACCACGACGGCCAACAGCCAGAACGGACTGTCCGCCGCCAACAAGTATCCGATGCAGAACGTTGAAGGCATGATCCCGGCCTGCAGCAGGATCAACAGCTTTCGACGGTCGTTTCGATCCGCCAGTACGCCGGCTGGAACGCTAAGCAAGAAAGCGGGAACCATCCGACAGGCGTTGATCAAGCCCAGGTACAACGCGGAGCCGGTGAACTCGAGAACCGCCCAGTTCAAAGCGACCAGGGTCATCCACTCACCTGCCTGGCTTACCAGGTTCCCGGCCGCGAAGATCCCGAAGGACCGGGAACGTAGGGCAAAACGCGTCGGAGAGAAACGCACCTCTACTCGTGCCCTAGGATTTAAGTTCATCTAGAGGATCGGGGATCCTCGACCAATGCAGCAAAATTGCGCTGCTCACCGTTGTACCTCTCTCGCTGCTTGTGCCATCGGGTTCGGGACTTCCGCGAACATGTAATCCGAAGTACTCCCGAGCAGGCGCATGGTGGTCACCGCTTTCAAGTCCATTGTAAGCTACCGTGGCAAGTACGCCTTCCACTGCCACAACCTGGAGCACGAGAACTTGATGATGGCCAATTTCGAGGTGGTATGAGGATAGGAGCAGGGACGATATCGAGTTGCCAGTCTTGCTGAGATCACCCCTCCGATGTGCTAGAACAATCCAGAACACACAACGGCCAGTAGGAGAGACATGGCGAAGACCCACAAGGTAACCTTTCGGCGCAGCGGCGTAACCATAGATTGCGCCGAGGACGAGTACATCCTCGAAGAAGCCGAAGACGCCGGGCTCAGGCTCCCCTACGACTGCCGCAGCGGCACCTGCACGACCTGTATTCAGAAGTGCCTCGAAGGTGAGATGGACCAGGACCTCGCTTTTGCACTGGACGACCATGAGCTGGAGCAAGGCTGGCGCCTCATCTGCGTCGGCAGCCCGCTTTCGGACGTGGTGCTGGATGCCTGATCTTCTAGTAGATAGTAGACGGCCGCCGCCCTCGGTACGGGTCCATGACACCCTCTAGCGACACGGGCGGAGTCTTCGGGGACGGGACCGATGGGTTGTGGGTGCATCGACATGGCTCTATTCTCCAAGAGGCTGGGCTGTTGGACTATCTCCCAAAGTATGCAGCGTCGCCGCTGATGAGTAAACCAACAGTATCCCTTAAAGAAAGGATTGGTGGATTCAACCGGTGAGCGCAACAGTGGAGGCCAGTGTATCAGCTGGGGTGCGGTAAGCGAGTGTCTTGCGGGGTCGGCTGTTGAGTTTTAGCGCGATCAGATCGAGATCGTACTGGCTGTGTAC
>JAWWQA010000457.1:0-2922 GCA_033854695.1 Rubrobacteraceae bacterium | reverse complement strand
GACGGGCTTCGGCGATAAAACAGCCTGGGACTGGATGCAGCTCTTGATCGTCCCAGTAGTGATCGCGGTCGGCGGACTTCTGTTTAATTTGTCCCAGAACGCTCAACAACGAGAGACCGAGAATAGCCGCTCCGCCACTCAGCTTGCAGCCCAAGAGCAAAGCGCACAGGAGACTACGTTACAGGCGTACCTCGATGAGATGGGAAGCCTACTCATTGACAAAGGGTTGCTCAGCTCCAAAGAAGGAGACGAGGTACGCACGTTGGCCCGAACACGCACCTTAGCTGTGCTAAGGCGGGTTGACGTTGCTCGTAAACGAAGCGTTATGCTGTTTCTGGCTGAGACAGGGCTGGCTAGCAGTACTAGTCACAACGCCAAGAACGTTGGGAGTAACACCGGTGGTGAAGTCGGTAGTAACTCCCAGCAGATTGTTATCCTTGCTGAGGCCGAATTGAGCGGGGTTGATCTGAGAGGGATTGACCTTCCACAGGCGCACCTAGCTTTGGCCAATTTGAGCGGAGCCGACTGGTCGAACTCCAACCTAGTTCAGGTTGAACTAGCGGGTGCTAACCTGTCTGGAGCCTATCTCGATAAAACCAAGCTAACGGGTGCAAACATGCCCAACACAGACCTATCTAATACCGACCTGCGGGAGGCCGACCTGTCTAATGCTAACCTGAGCGGTGCTGATCTGAGCGGTGCTGATCTGAGTAGGGCTGATCTGACCGATGCCGAAGGAGTTACGAACGAGGAGTTGGAAGAGCAAGCCAAGTCGCTTGAAGACACAACTATGCCCGATGGTACGAAGCACGATTAACCATTCGTACGGAATAAGGGGAAGCCTCGCACCTAACACTTTCCCAGCACGACGAATCCTAGGTCTGGTTATGAGTCTTCTCAAGCGCGATATCGAACGTTCCCACGTAGCCTCCTTGTCCATCTTGGGTTAGATCGAGCATCAGCTCATCCCCGCCATCTTGGAAGACACGGTCGTTGTTGTTCTTTATGGTGCGTTGTTCCTTCTCGGCATACGGGTCCTGCGCGTGAATCTGATCTGTGAGGGCGTCATCGTAGTAAAGCTGCGTAGTAAACTCGTACCCCTGTTCGGTTTTGGGATCGGTGCGAACCTTGAAATGGGTGTGAACGGTTCTGCCCTCGTACCAGCCGGGGTAGATTGAGGTGAACCTGGCGGTACCATTTTCGTCTGTCACCTGATAACCGCGCAGGAACTTCTGTCCTGCTTTATCTTCGACATCTGAATAACTGCCAAGGGCATTGCATTGCCAGACATTCACCACCGCACCAGCAAGAGGGGTACAGGAGGAGCTAGAGTCGATCCACGAAACGTTGAAGGTTAGGTCCACCGGAACACCTTCTACTACCGAATCGTTCGAAGGATCCGTCCGTAGGTCGGAGCGGTTGAGCTCTTCATCTACGAAAAACGGTCCTTCCTCCTGTTGTGGTTTCACCACGCAAGTTGATGAACTGGCCTGCTGCCCGGAGCCGGACTGGCCAGACTGCCCACCTGTGCTGCCGCAACCCGCCAGCGCTACGGCTGTCACCGTTGAGCCCATAAGGCCCAGCATCTCCCGTCGGCTCAGATCGCGAGCCTTCAGGATTTTCTTTTCGGGCTCCAGGCTCATTGCGTTTGCCTCCTTGAATATCTAATGAGTAGTGTTTGGTGCAGAGCTTTAGTAGTTCTTTGTGTAAGCAGCAGTCCTGGAGAACCGCACTGCTGGTAGTCTAGTCCTGCTAGGCCCCTACCTTTGCGATCCTATTTCCCCTTGGGGGGCTCTTCTTCGGACCCCTAGTAGGTACATCCCCACAAAGATAGCTTCGACAATCAAGGAAAGGATACCCGGAGGGTCGAGCCATCCCTCATTTAGCATCGGTAGACCGATCGTGCGACTCTCTATGTACATGAAGAATGCTCCTCCAGCCACCACAACTCCCAGAGGCCAACCCCACCACATACGTCGGTAGATCCCCACCGCAGAAGCGAATGCTCCTAGAGCGTTTAGGATGAACAAGAGCCCCAGATATGTTGCAAACTCGAAGTACTCAGGAACCACAAGTAGGTGAATCAGGCCGACGAGAGCGATTAGGCCGGTGCCCCATAAGGTGGATTTTCTCGATGCGTTTGTCATAGCCATAGCCACTACCTTATCTGTTGTGAGTAGACTTCATCGTCTGTTCATTTTATAAACTAGCAACCTAACATATGAACGACCTGTAATGAAGTTATGAATCTTCATAGTATGAGAGCGAGTGCCTCAGCCCCTCTGAGTTTCCGAAAATTTCTGGAAGCGGCAATCCACGCCCTGTCCGAGACCTCTTTTATAGCTATTTCAAAAACGTTCCTGCGTGTTGAAAAAGTCGTTGTTGGATCGGTCAGTAGTTCAAAACAAGACCAGAACACTTTAAAATCCAGGCCAAAACACTACAAAAATCGGGGTTTCAGCCTGTGAACGAGGTCCAGAAAGGGGCACGAAGGAGTTTTTCAACACGCTGGAACGTTTTCGGAACAGTTGTTCGGAGAACGTCCATTGTGCGAATATCGCCGTCCGTCGCCGCTTCGGTAAATTCTCTGAAACTGAAGGCTTAACTCGTACACAAGAGAAGGCCAGAGTCCCTGCCCTAGGGCTCTGGCCGATAGTTATTAGGGGGAAACACTAGTTGCTTGGTTAGGAGGGTTGCTACCAGGATTCTCCGTGGTGGTCTCTCCCCCAGTGGTCTCTCCCCCACTGGCTCCACCAACCACAATACTACCCTGCATCTTGGGGTTCGCCTTGTCGTGGTAGGTTACCGTACCTGTTCCGTCCAAGGTAACGGGGTAGGAAGATCCTGCGGGTATTTCCGGAGTGTCGAATAAGCCTTCTAGAGACACCATGTGCGCCACGCTGTCATCATTAACGAACGTGA
>JAWWQA010000456.1:0-3112 GCA_033854695.1 Rubrobacteraceae bacterium | reverse complement strand
CCGAGCCGATCGACAACCGGTTGTATTTCGCCGGCGAAGCAATCTCGACGAATGCGCACAGCTCGCTACACGGGGCGTACCTGACGGGCCAGAGCGCGGCGACGAGCATCGTCGATCATCTCAGCGTACCGCAGTAGGAGTCGCGCAGCGCGTGGGTCGTTCGCGACGATGCCACCACCGACCATGCCCTCGGTAGTGTCGGAATGCTGCGGCATGGTCCCCGCGGCGCGGTCACGACCGCTGATGCAGGACCGCTGATGGTGCGGCGGCGGCGTGCCGGCCTCGTGTCTATGTATGTAGGGAGAACAAACCTGGCCATAAAGTCTGCAACACATGGGTGTAGTGAGCGCGGCAGAAAGAGCGGGTAGATAGACCCTCACAAATCCGATACTTATGCGGTTTGCAAGCTTTCGAAAGCCGCTTTGGGGCATGATTTTCTGCCAATCCTAATCCAGCTATACGTTGCAGAGTTTATGGCCTAGTTTCGGGAGAAAGGGGGCGCAACAACCGCGCATTTCCCGCCCGGCGTGCTGACGACGCTGGGCCACGCGCTCCGACGGCCCGCGGGCCGTATCCACTGGGCCGGGACCGAGACGGCGACCCGATGGACCGGCTTCATCGAGGGTGCGGTCCGCTGCGGCGAGCGGACCGCGGAAGAGGTGATGATATCCAACCGATTTCCGTAGTTTGGCTGCCTTCTCCGAGCTTCTTCAGCTTTGGAGTGGTGGCATGCATCTCCTCGCGGAAAACGAGAATGAAGATGAGATCATATGGATTACACAGAAAGCCTACCTCCTGGTCAGTACGAGATAGACGAGTTCCCGCGCTTTGGGTTAGGGAAGTTCGCTAAAGCGTTTCCTAAGGAAACACGGCAGGTCGAACTAAGCATCCGCGGTAACGTCGAGCAGTCGATCACGGTCGAGCATGAGCTTCGCGATCTTCCCCGCGTTGATCAAACATCCGACTTCCACTGTGTCACCACGTGGACGCGGCGTTCACTCGGATGGAGCGGCTTTCGATTCGCAGACTTCTACGAGCGGATCGTCGTTCCCCGAGCCCGTCCTCTGCGAGATGCAATGTTCGTAATTCTTCGATGCCAAGACGAGTATGTTACGAGCTTGCCGCTTGCGGATATCCTAGCCGCCGACGTGCTGCTTGCCGACAGCCTGGATGGGAAGCCGTTGTCCATCAAACACGGCGCTCCACTTCGCTTGGTGGCACCGGCCCACTACGGATATAAGAGCGCGAAGCACCTGTGCGGTGTTGAGTTCTGGCGCGATGATCGAGGATATCGGAGCGCATCTAACTGGTTCATGGATCATCCAAGAGCTCGCCTTGCACCCGAGGAGCGTGGCCGAGGCATTCCTGGTTGGCTTCTCCGCTATCTCTATCGTCCTCTGGTTCCACTCACGATCGGGCGGTTCCGCCGCGCTCTTGACCAGCACTTGATCGGGGCGTCCCAGAGCAAGTAGCAACCAGAGAAAGAACGCGCCGTCTAGTGCGGTTCACGGTTAAATATGTAACGCATCATGTAACGCATCGTCATGCTGCGTCCAGCCACTAGCGGTAGTGTGTGTAGAAGCGGTTGGGTGCCAAGGGACGGGTTGCCTCTTCTGCCAGCTCTCGGAAGCGCAACACGAGCGCTAGGAGGTCACTTCGAGCTCCCTAACGGCGGGGATGCCTCCCGCCCCGCTGGCCAAAAGGACCGCTCGCCGTACAGCCTCCGCCACGGCGTCAGCAGCCCAAGTCCCCACCAGCGAGGGCTCGATTTCTACGTCGCCGGAGGCCAGCGCAAAGACTGAATCCCCGTCAAAGAGAGTGGGGACTGGGTAGATGGAACGAGCCAGGCCATCCTGGGCCATCATCGCCACTCGTTTAACTTGGGCCTTGCTCAGCTTGGCGTTCGTTCCCACTATGGCCAACGACGTGTTCTCGATTGGTCGAGCCTCTGGGGGAGCAGATCGCAGAACCTCCCGGGCATCAAGCCACCCGCCCTCCGCACTCCGGGCACCCGCCAGCACGCTCCCATCTTCCTGCACTACCTGCCCGAAAGCGTTCACCGCCGCGATGGCTCCCACCACCAGGTCTTTGATCCTTACAGAAGCGGTGCCGATGCCCGACTTGGTGGCAAGATCCAACCCAGCAAACTTCCCCACCGTCAACCCCATCCCTGCGCCCACCGAACCCTCTGCGAAATCTATCCCCGCCGCCCTTGCCGCTTCCAAGCCCATGGCGGGAGTCGGATAAGCATAGGGCTCTCCCACAGGAAGGTCAAACATCGCTGCCGCAGGGACTATAGGCACCCGCGCCACGTGAGTCTCGATGCCCACACCCTGGTTCTTGAGGTGATCCATCACCCCTTGGGCGGCAGCCAACCCAAACGCACTGCCACCGCACAGCACCACGGCATGAACCCTTTCGACCAGACATTCAGGGTGCAAGGCGTCCGTCTCGCGCGTTGCTGGTCCTCCGCCTCGAATGTCTGCAGCAGCTGTGAACCCTTCCTCTCCACAGAGTACCACCGTGCAGCCGGTGATCCCTTTGGGGTCTTGGGCATGCCCCACTTGGAGGCCGGGTACGTCCGATAGCCGTCCCACTTTTCTGGATGCAGCTTCAGATACCAAGAAGATCTCCTTCTTCAGGGCTGCCTCGCTACAGAGCCTCAATCTAACAAAAGCGGGGCTCGGAAGCTAGGTTCTACGAAAGAGTCTTCCCCCAGTGGGATGTTGTTTGTAAGGACGAAGATCATGTCCAGTTGATCAGCTATTCGCAGAGCATATACCAAAGAGGCGAGTTTCGAGAAGACACCTTCTCGGCAATGTATGTATCAAAAACGTTGGGTTTCGGAACACTGCGAACAATGTTCCACTGATATCTGCGTTGATGAGTTTTGATACAGCTGTTCGGAGAACGTCCATTCTGCAAAAGAACCGTGCCCATTGCTGCTTCGAGACGAACCTACAGCGGTGTTCGCAAAGGTTGAGCCCGCGAATCGGCCTCGAACTGCTGGAGAACTCAGAGCTACCTCACAGTAAGGACAATTAGAGGCTCAATGCTAACGCACACTTCTGTAGCCAAGCGAGCTATTGATAAGTCCTCCACATACGCCTGA
>JAWWQA010000455.1:0-6400 GCA_033854695.1 Rubrobacteraceae bacterium | reverse complement strand
CCAGTTGTTGTTGAGGTACAGTTCCATCTCTAAAACCACCTACTCTACGTGTCACAGCACTAGGAGCGTAACAATCGGTCCCCTAGGAGAGTAATAATCGGTCTCGCTCAAGCAGCAGAATCCTCGACGAAAAAGTTCTCGGGATTGATCGGGAATTTCACGCTAACAGCGCTTGAAGGGTGCCGAGCTGATACGAGGCTCAGGGCTTGCTGGATGCTTTGGGCCTTTACAGCTACCGTGAAGCGGGCTGTCCTGTCATGGACCTCGATTGAAACCTTCACCATTTAGGTTACCTTCTCTTTCTCTAAACCAACAACTACTGTCTTTACTCTTACTGATAGGGGGTGCTATTGCATCCTCCAAAAGAAGGATTTCACCTGCCCAAAAGTATGATCGACCAGGTGCACCGACCTCTGACCCGTCGCCATGCAGCAGCTACCCCACAGATAAAGGCTATCCTCCACTGTGGAGATCTACCTTAGTGGCAACGTCGGCGGCAATAAAACCGGCAGTGCTGAGAGCAACCGCGGGTCGCTTAGTACGTATATCTATAAGTGACTGCCTCATGCTTCTTAGAAGTTCACTTATTAAATCCGAGGGAGCTAAGTGAAGAAAGCACTAGGAATGTTCTTGGGCCTGCTCATAATTGGGATAGGGGGATGGGCGGCGAGTATGTTGGCCGATCTGCCTAGTGTCGCCAATCTTCGCGAATCTATCAGCTCTGACCTTGCCGCTCGAAGTACATCGTATGTATCCCTTGACCAAGTTCCACCAGGGCTCCTCTCTAGCTTGGTAGCTGTCGAGGACAAACGATTCTACGAGCACAACGGCATCGACTGGATTCGGGTCGGTGGCGCGCTTTGGGCCAATGGGAAGGCGCACCAGGTGGTGCAAGGCGGCAGCACCATAACCGAGCAATTGGTAGACAACACTCTCCTCCGAGGTGAAGAGAAGGGCCTGGCTAGGAAGGTCCGAGCGATGCTGCTCTCAAGGCGGGTAGAACAAGCCTATACTAAGGACCAGATCTTGGAGCTTTATCTGAACGCTATCTACTATGGTCCGGGTTCCTATGGCGTAGGTGCGGCCTCCAGAAACTATTTCGATCGAAGTCCTTTGGGCCTAGATCAGGAACAACAGCTCTTCCTGGCAGGCGTCATCAGAGGCCCAGCTTTATACGACCCCTCCTGGCACTGCCCCACGGCTCGGAGACGCATCGATGAAGTGATCGCTGCGCGGTTAGATGTCGGGAGCCTTTCAAGTACTGAAGCTGAAGCTCTGAAGGCTGCGCCGCTGGTCCATGCTCAAGGTGTCTGCCGAGTGCAGGACTAAAGTGAAGGCGGTAAGTAGGCTGCGAGGTTATCGACCGCAACTGCTTCAATGGGACAAAATATCCGCAAAACGTCAGATTCTTCAGCGGTCGATACTGTGCAATGCGGTCGGTAACGACCAATTCGCGGTCGATAACCTTGATACTATCGACCGCTCAAAACACCTGCAAATCCACATTTTCCTACCTCGCAGTCGATGCGGTCGATGATGTGCGGGTTCTCAAGGGCCTGGCCTTCTCTACGTTCCTCTCCGTACCGGCTTGCCTTGAGGGTACGTATAGTCCCATCCTTGTAGACTGAAGCGCAAGGTTCTCGTGCCCCGCCAGACCTACGTGGGCTGTGGAGGAGAAGGTACGGCAGGCTCGTTCTCGCCTCGCCTCAAACGATGGCGGGCGGTCTCCAAGCGGCCCTTGGCGGGCACGTGCTCGGTGGCCTTGGCCAGCCCAAAGAGGGGCATATTGTTGTAGATCGCCTCGTGATGACCCGCCTCGATCGTGTAGGTTTCGTGCCAGATGCCAACACTGCCGTCTGTGCCAATAGTTTGATTGAAGCGTCGCCAGGCAGGCAAGTGAGGGTCGTCCGGATTTCTGGCGAAACGCTCCAAGTCCTCAAATGAGCGCCAATACTGGACTAACGCTACCCCTGGCCAGTAAAAGAACTGCTCGACGCCGAGGAGCCCCTTCTGAGGGTTCTGTTGGAGCTCGCGGAGCATCGGGCTCATCGCCATAGCTGTAGGGAGCCACTTCCTGATTTGAAGGGGATGGTTTACGCGCATCCCTATCAGGAAGACGACGAATGGTTCGTCGATCTGTGCTGTGAATCTACCCGGTATCACGTGAGCCATATGCAGATCCTCCTCTTATAGTACGATCCCCACGGATCGCTCGTGCAGTATTCCGACGATACAGCAGTTAGCCAGGCCCCTCAACCTCAACCTGGCCTTCCTCCGGGTCTATACACAAAGATCTTGGCGCTGGGTTGGTCTGCCCCCCTTTGGCGTGAGCCTACCTCACCAGGAACAATGTCCAGCTACCCCTTCCCTACCCGTGCAAGAATTGGTTTTTACCTCATGAGAATCAGTGGGTAGGGATAGGGTCACGAATAGGCACTGTGTTGGTTTAACGTTGATTACGGTGAGTTTGAAGGAGAACTACAAGAGCGTCTAGGGCTGCCTTCCAGACTGCCCTGTATCTGGTAAGTCGTAACCGGTAACCAGGGCTTTAGAAGCAGTGCAGAAGATACCCTCCACATTATCGACCGTAAGGTTAATAAAGTGATGTTTTGCAAGTAGTTTAGGCGGTCGATACCTAAACTCAGTGTCGACCGTATGCAGATTTTATCGACCGCTTCTGTGAGTACCGACCGCGGTATCGACCGCATGAGAGTGCGCCGTTTTGCAGGCCTTTAGTCCTCCCCCCTGATGATCGCGGTCGATGAGGTCGATGTATTACTGGATTCTTCTCCATTCTGAGCGGTCGTATTAGAAGGGATTTAGGAAGTGACGGAACTGGCAGACTCTGGCGATAAACAGTACCTTAACTGGCACCTCCTCTGTGCTTGGTCCCCTAGATGATGTGCAATTACCAAAGAGTTGCGCCCTCAGCTTTCCCCTTTAGCGGTAACTGGCTACACTGACACGCGGGCGTAGCACAGGGCTGGGGTTCTAGGATTAGGCTCCGGCCCTCCTCTTGCCGTTCTTAGTGCTTTGCGAAAACTTCGCTCAACTACTACATGTGGAGGTCTGCAGGGAATCCTACCCCGGTGTGTTCCACTATAGGTCGCCTCGTAGTGAAGGGATCCCAGTATGATAGCCTTGCTCCTCGCCAGCATCTCGCTTTTTCTTGCTAACCTAGGCTCATGCATATGCTCGCTCTGTTTCTGTCGGCCTACCTCCTGGTGGTACTCCTCGTGGGTATGATGCTCTGGGTCTTCTTCCTCAGGGGATGAGCTTCAGGGCCTAAATGAGGTGTTCTGAGAAGGGAGGATAGACCCTATGAGAGACGTCCTGTGGGGTGCCAGGAGTTGGCATAGGAACTAGGGCTCCGTTCCCTAGACGCCCTTATGCGGCTTTGTCCCTCGGGCGTTCGGACTCCTCAACCTGAGCCGAACACGTGCGCCTCGACATGAACCGTTCGACATCTCGCAAGTCTCTAAATGTTTCACTCTTGGGTCTTCTATCTACACCTGGTGCATCTCGAAAGAGCCAGACCAAAACCAACAGCGCTGCGATGGCACCCGTGAGGAGAAGGAGCAGATAAACCACCGCAATACCCAAAGCAGCGATGCTCAATGTGATACTTCCTTTCGTATCGTGATCTTCTTATTAGCGTCATATACCAACCATACCCAGAGGTTCAGAGCTTCCAAGAGGCAGAGGAGGCATGATCTTTTGGTTGCTCAAGATGTTGGGGCAAGCAGCTTTTACTCGTCGACCTGATGTATACAGGCGGAAAGAGCTTACGCTTATCCTAGGGGTGGGATGCCTTTTGAGAGGGGAATTGGGGATGTTCGTGCTCACTAGGAGAGGCTACTGATTGCATAACAAGAGCCGGGAGTGTTGTGCTTGGTCCCGAATACTTCTCAGGCCAGCTTCTACCAACGCACGCGCTGCATCCTCGGAGATACCGAACCTCTTGGCGATTTCAGGGGTGGTTGGGACGAACCCGACTTTTAAGAGGTTATCGTTAGGCTTTGTCTTAGAGGCGGTGATTATAGGAGCCACTACTTCCCCCTTTGTCTACAGCAGGCCGCTCCTTGTGAGCTGCTTCTAGTCCTAGATGTTCTCACATCTATCTTTGAGAGCCATGAGAGGTTGCTAAGAAATAACACAGAAAGTGCTTGCGCCTAGAGAGCACTAAGGGACCGATTTGCCTCTAACAGAGCTTCTCGAGATTCATCCCCAAACTAAAGAGGCTGGCGTGTCTCTCCTCCTCTTGTTCTCGTGAAGAGATCGAAGCCCAACCAGCCAATAGCCACGTTGAGCATTATGTCCGCACCTACGACCGCATACATCAGCGCGCTACCAGGTTCGCTCATCGGAAAGGAACTAGCCACCGCGGTGCTTACCGCGCCAACAATAAGGACTATGGAGGCTACACGCGGGTAGATCCGGGCTTGTAGACACGATACCCCGAACAAAGCCCAGCCCAAGTTGGTGAGAAGGTCGGCCAAGATAGAGCCTTGCGCCAATACCGTGCAGACGAACACGAGCAAGAAGCTGATCAACCCGGGAATACCTGTAGTCTCCGACTGTCGGGCATACAGCCCTACCAGACCCAACAATACCAACGCCCCTGCGAGCGGAGCAGCAGCGGATCGAAAGAGGAGCAAGCCGGAGGAGATGATGGCTTCGGTGAATGTTTGGCCGAAGCCAAAGACAAACAGGCTGAGGAGATCGACGGTTATGAACAACACCCCGGCTACCACCGCTGCCAGCCCAGCCCACCGCATAAGGGTCCAAGACGACACAGAGCCCCTCCTCCTTACTCAAATCTTCTACTGGGCGGATTCTGGTCTATGTGGTCGGCCAGGCGGCGAGTGTCGAAGCGGTCTTGGAGGAGACGATGGCCATCGTGGTAGGCGTTCGTCATAGGATGTCCTTTCTCTTCCGCATCTCTGGTAGGTCTCGCCTAAAGACAACTATATCCCTAACGTTGGGGAATCGGAATATCTCTCTGCAGTGATTAACAGAAGAGCCTGCGCCTACACTAAGGGGCAGAGGATTACCTAGCCACTTACTAGAACCATCGATACTTTCCGCGGCAACCCCTTCTCTTAGTAAGGTGGAAAGAAACCGTAAACCTTCATCATCGTCTCACCAAGGGTGGTACTGCAGGCGCTGCACTATCGCCACACGTGTAAATTGGTTCTAGAGGCCAAGAGAATCAGGAGGTAGGGATAGGGCCACGGATAGGGACCCTGTTGGTTTGAAGAGTGTTTAAGCTGCTTTGAGAGAGGACTATAACGGTGTCTAAGATTGCCCTAGCCGTTGACCGATTCTTTCCGCCGCTATAAGAGAAAGGCATTGCCGCGGAAAGAAAAGCTAGAACTACTCAAGGACGCCGAAGCGGGTGGTCCTTAGGCACCTCGACAATTACGAGCCTTACCCCATCGGGGTCTCGGACTCGCATCTCCCGCAGCCCCCACGGCTTGTCTACAGGCGGTTCGACTACCTCCACCCCGGCGTCCTCGAGCTCTCGCCCAACGGCGTCGACGTCGCGCACCTGCAACCACAGGCTTACCTTCTCGCTGCTCGGCGCGTTCGAAGAACCAGACAGCTCTAGGAACCCACCGCCGAGGAAGAACACCACGCCCCTGGTGAATCCGCTTCCCCACTCCCGGTAGACGTGCAAGCCGAGCGTCTCCGCGTAAAACCGTAACGAACGCTCGAAGTCGGCGGGCCGCAACAATACCCGGCTCGAAAGAACTTCCATATCGACGTCCTCCTTCTGGTTGTGGGCATCGGAACGCCCTAGTAAGGTTAGCCTACTCCTTCTAATGATCTGACAGCTTGCGCAGCTCAGGGCTCACTGCCTCTTTAGAGGCTTAGAGTCACATGTTTAGGCCGTAACGAGTGTTTTCGAACTGTATGATACAATCAAATAGGGATATAGCTACTCATCTTGCGGTTACGGAGATTTACAGTGGCTTTGATCTCAAGGTGGCATCGATATCGGGACCGGTGGGGTTATGAGGAATCTTCTTGGAGCAGCAGCATCCCGGCGGTTTAGATTTCCGGGGACAGCTAGATGATCATGTTGATCCTCTCGTCCTACGACGCGCTTCAAGTTGTGCCAGTAAACTCGATTGGGGTGGCCCTGGTCCTTCTGGCGTTCGTGTTACTCGTGGGGGATCTTAAAGTGACCAACCACGGGCTGCCTATCCTCGGGGGACTGGTGGCACTCGTCCTCGGGGTCTTGATGCTTTTCAATACGATGGCTCTTTATCTGTGGGCATTGAGTCGTCAAGGAGCCGGTCGGGGTCAGCTCTCCCGGTTGGATATTCGTGCACGGTGAGTGGTGGCAGGCCATCGCGGCGATGGCACTGGAAGACGCCTATGAGCAAGACCACGA
>JAWWQA010000454.1:0-2913 GCA_033854695.1 Rubrobacteraceae bacterium | reverse complement strand
AGTAGGGGCAGGTCGAGCGGACCCAGCGTTCGGACGCCTTCGTACTCTTCGCCGGCTTCTCTTTTGCCAAACTTCGTCCCTTCGCTGCCTTCCACACATCCCTGGCGCCTCCCCGGAGAAAGCGGAGAGGCGCCGAAAGACATCTCTGTCACGAAGGGTAGCGTAGGGGCCGGAGCAGTATCATCGGCCCGATGTATATATATGCGATTGTAATGTAGGTAGGTTTTACTACCGCTTGATAAGTGGCCCGGTGTACATACATACGGCCGGTTAGGCGCGGGGATTTTGTTACCGATCCATAAAGACTTCTCTCTCATGCTGCAGCTAGCATGCGGCCCGGTCCGGAGATATGAGCTCTTCGGGACCGAGGAATAGATGAGCGTCTCGAGGGGAGTTAGATAGATGGCTAGCACTGCTACTACTGCTGGCGCCAGGACTGATTCCGGTTGGATCGAGAAGTGGAACCCAGAGGACAAGGAGTTCTGGGAGAGCGAGGGCAAGTACGTCGCGCGGCGAAACCTGGTCTTCTCTATCTTCGCCGAGTTCCTGGGGTTCTCGGTGTGGCAGCTGTTCAGCATAGTGGCCGCCATCTTGCCCGCCATAGGGTTCGCCTTCACCACGCCCCAGCTCTTCAGCCTCGTGGCGTTACCGGGCCTCGTCGGCGCCACTATGCGTTTTCCCTACACCTTCGGCGTAGGTATCTTCGGCGGGCGCAACTGGACGATACTCAGCGCGCTGCTGCTCCTGCTTCCCACCGTGATGCTGGGGATCATCGTGCAGAACCCGGAGACCCCGTACTGGCAGTTCGCGATCGCGGCAGCTCTGGGAGGCCTGGGTGGGGGTAACTTCTCCTCCAGCATGGCCAACATCAGCTACTTCTACCCCAGCAAGCAGAAGGGCACGGCTCTGGGAATAAACGCTGCCGGCGGGAACCTGGGCGTTGGTATCGTGCAGCTCCTGGTGCCGTTCGTCATAACTATAGGCGCTCTTGGTTTCGTATTCGGCGGCGGCTCGCAGACCAGGACCACGGTCGACAGCGCAACCGGCGATGCTACCAGCGAGGTCTTTGTGCAGAACGCGGCTTTCTTCTGGGTTCCGCTCATCCTGCTCGCGGCGATCTGCGCCTACTTCTTCATGAACAACCTCAACGTCTCGCAGGCTTCGCCCAGAGAGCAGGCGCGAGTTACAAGACGCAAGCACACCTGGATCATGAGCTACCTCTACATCGGGACCTTCGGCTCTTTTATCGGCTACTCGGCGAGCTTCCCGCTCCTCATAACGGGCCAGTTTCCCGAGTACTCGGCCACCTGGTTGGCTGCCCTCGGACCGATAGTCGGGTCTCTTGCCCGCCCGGTCGGCGGCATGATCTCGGACAAGGTCGGGGGCGCTCGCGTGACCTTCTGGAACTTCATAGTGATGGCTTTGGGCGTGGTGGCCGTGCTCTTCTTCCTCGCCGCTCATTCGTTCGCGGGCTTCTTCCTCTCGTTCATGGTCCTCTTCCTAACCGCCGGCATCGGCAACGGCTCGACCTACCGCATGATTCCCTTTATCTACCGGACTGAGCGCGAGCGCGAGGCCCGGGGAGGGGGCGAGGCTCTCGTAGCCGAGGCAAGGCGCCAGGGCCTCAAGGAGTCGGCGTTCGTACTCGGCTTCGCCGGGGCCATAGCAGCCTATGGGGGGTTCGTGATCCCGCAAGCCTACAAGTACTCGATAGGGGCGACCGGCGGCCCGCAGACAGCACTAGTCTCGTTCATCGTCTTCTACGTCACCTGCATAGGGGTGACCTGGTGGTTCTACTACCGCAAGAACGCCGAGATCCCCTGCTGAAAGGAATCTGCTCATGGCTTACACGACCGTGCTGCTGCAGACGATAACCAACGTCGAAGGTGAGGGGCTCGACTCGCCGAGCCAGCTGGACCTGTCCTACACCGTTTCCCAAGGGTGTACCGCCGGGGTACAGTACGTCTGCGCGGGCAGTACCCTGCCGGGCATGCTCAACATCACTCTCTTGCAGAACGACAAGGTGATGCGCTACGTACCCGTTGCTGCTGGGAGCGCCATGCACGTCCCGCTAGCCATCGTCGACGAGTTGCAGCCGGGGACCGAGATCTCCATTGCCGTGGCGGCCGAAGAAGGGTCCGGGACCCTGATCCTGGACGTTGGCATACTTGAAGTGAACACTTCGTGATCCTAAAGGGCGTCTAACACACAACCCTCGTCAGTCAGTATCCGATGGAATCACGGGTCCGCTGCGCGATGTCGCGGGCGACCTCGGTTGCGGACCCGGTCTCGCGCCACACCTCGAGCTGGCGGTCGGCCCCGGTTGGCTCGTCGAGCATGCGCCCGACCGCCGAGAGATCCCACTTCGTTCGTGACTCGAGATGCTCCAGCCAGCCTTCGAGTACCTTACGGGTCGCGACGCTCTCGTGCCATTCGTGATCCACGAAGTCACCTTTCAAACCGTAGCGCTGGGCGCTCCACTTGTTCTCCTCGATCTCGCGGGTAGGCCGAATAGGGCTCTTCCAGCCGGATTCGTACTCCTCCTTGAGGGAGTCGCAGAGGGCGGCGGTCAGAGCTACGAGGGCCTCGGTGCGCCAGGGCTCCGTCTGGGCGTCGCAGGCGCGCAGCTCGACGGTGCTGATCTGGGGGGCCGGGCGGACGTCCCACCAGATCTCCCCGAGCTTCTGTATTGCCCCCGAACGGTAGACGTAATCTACATAATCTACGTAATCATCCCACGAACCTAGAGGGTCCGGGAGCCCCGCGCGGTGCAGTGAGCGGGAGAAGATCAAGACCCGGGAAGATTGCATGTCCGTGATCTCACCCTGCCAGAAGGGCGAGTTGACCGAGAGGGCGAGCATGTGCGGTACGTATTCGCGGAGACGATTGTAGAGGTAGATGGCCTTCTCCCGC
>JAWWQA010000453.1:0-5418 GCA_033854695.1 Rubrobacteraceae bacterium | reverse complement strand
TATCGGCTCCTCGCCCTCCTTCGCGCGCTCGACCGCCCGCTCGGCGTCGAGGACGAGCTTGCCGGTGACCTGGCCGGGCGAGGCCCCGACGCCCGTGGCGACGACGGCGCCGTCGGACCGAGCCTGCTCGAGGGCCTCGCGATCGAAGCTCGGCCGGTCGAGCCAGCGGACGTGGTCGGCCGAGACGACCGCCACCGCGGCCGCTGGCCCGACGCGGCCCTCGCGCAGCAGGTCCGCGCCGATCTTGATCGCCGCGTCGGGCGTTCGCTTGGCGCTGCGCACCTGAAGCAGGTAGAGCTTTCCGCGCTCCACGGTGTACTCGATGTCGAGGACGTCTTCCCAGACCAGCTCGAGCTCCTCGCAGACCCGGGACAGCTCCTCGAAGACCTCCGGGTGGCGTTCGGAGGCCTCGGCGATCGTCTCCGGGTCGGAGACGCCCGCCACCACGTCCTCGCCCTGGCCGCGCTCGAGGAACTCCCCGTAAAGAGAGGGCTCGCCCGTCCCCGGGTTACGCGTGAAGGCGACACCCGTGCCCGACGGTTCGCCGAGGTTGCCGAACACCATGGATTGCACCACGACCGCGGTGCCCATCTCGTGCGAGATCTTGTGGTGCTCGCGGTAGGTGACCGCCCGCCGGCTGTTCCACGAGTCCAGCACGGCCATGACCGCAGCCTCGAGCTGCTGCCACGGGTCGCCGGGGATGGTCTCGTCGACGTCCTCCTCGACCGCCTCGCGGCCCAGCGTCCAGTAGCGGTCGAACGTCTCCTCGAACGGAGTCCCGTCGTCGGGCACCGCGAAGCCGTCCACGGCCTCGTCGACCACGTCGGGATCGCCGTCGAGGACGACCTCGGAGAAGCTCCGCTGGAAGCGTCGCGTCACGTCCAGCACGAACGCCTCGTCGCCCGTGGCCTCGGCGAGGGCGACCGCCGCGTCGCGGTTCAGCCCGAGGTCGAGGATGGTGTCCATCATTCCCGGCATCGAGACGGGCGCGCCGGACCGCACCGACACGAGCAGCGGCAGCGGCCCGCCCCCGAACGTGCGGCCCGACTCCCGCTCCAGAGCGGCGAGCTGCTCGCGCACCTCGTCCATGACGCCGTCGGGCAGCTCGCCGCTCGCGGCGTACTCCGCGGACACGCGCGTGGTAATGACGAAGCCGGGGGGAACCGGGAGACCGGCCCGCGTCATGCGCGCCAGGCCGGCGCCCTTGCCGCCCAGCAGGGCGACGTCCTCGGGGTCGCCGTCCTCGAAGTGGCGGATCCACTCCGCGGCCGGCTCGGAGCGGCTGCCAGTCGAGGCCACGCTCACGCCTCCTTGCGCTCTTTGCCCAGGGTGCGAAGCAGGTCCTCGTGGAACTCGAACCAGAGGTTGTGCACCGACTCGACGGTGGGCGAGGAGAGGTAGTCGGTCTCCCCCCGGTCGACCCGGTCGAGCGCCGCGTCGAATCGCTCGCCGTAGCGCCCGAAGCGCTCGTCGTGCTCGGTGAGCGTCTCCGCGATCGGCTTCAGCCGCCGCACGAGCTTCTCCACCTGACCGATGACCTTCTCGTCGTAGTCGGGGTCGGAGTGGTCGTTGGCCATCTTCTGACCGCCGACGTCGACCTCCTGCCACGACGTCATCGCCGCGAGCAGCTTGGCGTTGATCTTCTCGAAGCGCTCGTGGACGTCGTCGCCCTCGCCGGCGCGAAGGTCTGCGTATTCGCCCTCGGCAAAGGCGGCGAGCGCGGGCTCCGCCGAGTCGGTGGGCAGCAGCTGGTCGCCGGCGCGACCGAGCAGGTCGTCGCTCTCCAGCGCGCCGGCGGTCTCTTCGACCTTCGCCTCCGAGGTGCCGAGCACCTCGGCGACCACGCCGGCCGTGGCCATCTTCTTCAGGGCGACTACGTTCAGCACCTCGAACTCAGGGCGAGTCAGTTCCCGTGTCGCCATCTTTGAGCTCTCACCTCCTCCGGGTGCGGACACCGGTCCGCGCACCGATCGTTGACTTGCTTCGCCTGCGCGCCGGCACCGGCCGGACGCCGGGTGTGCGCCCGGCGTCCGGCGGCGGCTACATCCAGCGGTACTTCGAGTTGCGGAGGTCGGCCTTCTCGGAGAACGGCAGGTAGCCTCTGCCGGAGAAGATCTTCGTCGGCACGACCTCCTGCGCGAACCCGCGCTTGTTGATCTCGTAGTAGTAGTTCGAGACGCGCTGGTCGATCTCCCAGAGGTCGAACTCCTGGCAGGCCTTCTCGTAGGTGCCTGCGAGCCGCATGTGCGGCAAGATCATGTCCACGAAGTACACCCAGTGGCCGTTGGTGATGAGCTCCCGCCGGGGCATGCGCGCGATCTTGTCGTAGAGCTTCAGCGTCGCCTGCTGCACCTTCGCGAGCTCGGGCCCGAGGTCGTCCAGCGCGACCGGCCGCAGGTCCGCCATCGGCGTGTCCCACTTCTCGCGCACGAAGACCGCTCCCGCGGTGATGTGGGGGACGTAGTTCTTGGGCCGCGTGAACGTGGTCGAGATGTCGTTGATGCGGATCTCCTGGAGCCCCATCGCCTCGGCGTCGATCGCGAGCGCCACCGTGTAGCAGTGGGGCACGTTCTCGTGGTCGCAGACGTCGCTCCAGTGAAACTCCGCCTCGTTGGTGAACAGGTCGCGGATCACGAGCACCCGCCCGTCGGGCAGCGGGTAGGGCCCGGTGTCGCCGAGCCCCAGCCGGCAGTCGAAGTGGTCGAGGAAGGACAGCAGCTCGGCCGCCGCGCTGAAGCGGGTGAAGGCGTCGTGCTTGGGGCTGTCGGGCTCGAAGTCCTCGAGCTGCCCGACCACCTGGTCGATGACCTCCTGCTCGTGGATCCGGCAGCGGTAGCGGTCCTGCGAGTTGAGGATGTAGCCGTTCTGGCGCTTGCCCCATTGCACGCGCTGCATGAACTTCAGGATGATGTTGCTCTCCTCGACGTACTCGTCGGGGGTGATGGCCTCCATCGCCAGCAGGCCGCATCGGCCCATGCCGAACCCGACTGCGCCGATGCACCAGTCGTGCACGGAGTTGACCTTGGTGCCGAGCTCGCTGCACGCCGTGGCGCCGATGTCCATCAGGCCCTGCGCCCCGACCTCGTCGGTGGTCATGCGCAGGATCTCCGGCCACCGGTAGAACTCGTGCATGAACGCGAGGATCTCGTACTCCTGGCGCGGGATCATGCCCGAGACGCCCTCGGTCGCCCGCATCGCCAGGACGTCCCAGACGTTCCAGGCGAGGTAGTTGTTGAGGTCGTTCAGCTCGTCGATGGTGAACTGATCGCGCAGCACGTCGTCCTGCGAGACCTTCTCGAGGACGCCGGTCTTGGCCCGCGAGCGCATGATCTTGTCGCCGAGGATGCCGTCGGGCACCGGGTCCATCCCGGCGAAGTTGCCCTCGTACTCGATGTCCTGGAAGCGCAGGCCGTCGTCGTCGGGCTCGTAGCGATCCTGGTAGGTCGCGGTCTTGGTCTCGTTGCTCATGCGCCATCCTCCTCGAGTTGAACGCGGCCGACGTCGTCGTCGTTGCACTTCATGCGGACGCGCTTGCCCTCCAGCGCCTCCACGATCGCGTCGAAGTGCCCCTCATCGGTGCTCCCCGCCTCGTAGCGGGAGTCGCTGTCGGTCAGCCCAATGGTCATCACGCAGGGCGTCTGGAACTCGCGCGACAGGATGCCGAGGTGCGACTCCGGCGCACCGGACATAGTGATGATGCCGGTCGCGCCCATGCTCAGGGCCGGCGTCAAGAAGGTCGTGGTGCCGCCGCGCACTAGCAGGATGTAATCCTCGAGCTCGCCCGACTGGATCAGGGCGAGCACGTCCTGGGGCGCGTTCAGATACTTCACGACCCCGACCGGCTCGCGCTCGGTCTCGAAGGCGTTAAGGCCCTCGGCGATGATGTTGCTCATATCACGTCTCCTTTCTTCAGCGTGATGCTCTGCCAGTTGGTGTACTCGGCGAGCCCGTGCAGCGAGTTCTCGCAGCCGATCCCGGATTCCTTGTGGCCGCCGAAGGCCTGGTGCGGCGAGTACTGGTGGATCTCGTTGAGCCACACCGTCCCGGCCTCGAGCTGCCGGCCGATCCGCTCCAGTGCGTCGAGGTCGCGGCCCCACACCGACGCGGCCAGGCCGTAGCGCGTGTTGTTCGCGCGGGCGATGACGTCCTCTTCGTCGCGCCACCTGAGCAGGGGGAGGATGGGCCCGAACGGCTCCTCACGGACCAGCCGAGAGTCCTCGGGGGGATCGTCGACGAGCGTGATCGGGATGAACCAGCCGGGCGCGTCGCGATCGATCTCGCCCCCGAGCGCGAAGCGATGTCCCATCGCGGCGCTGAAAGCGAAGTACTCGAGGACCTTGTCGTACTGCGGCTCGTTCTGGATCGGGCCGATCTGGGTGTCCGCCTCGGAGCCGTCGCCGACCTTCACGGTCTTCGCGTACTCGACCAGGGCGTCGCGGACCTGGTCGTAGACGTCCTCGTGGACGTAGAGACGCTTCGTCGCGTTGCAGAACTGGGCGTTGTTCTGGAAGGCCGCCCAGAAGAGCTGCGGAGCGACCTCCTGCGGGTCGACGTCGGGCAGGACGATCGCCGGGTCGTTGCCGCCGAGCTCGAGGGTCAGCCGCTTCAGGTTGTCCGCGGCGGAGCGCATGACGTGCTTGCCCGTCTCGGTGCTGCCGGTGAAGGCGATTTTGTCGATGCCCGGATGGCCGGTCATCCAACGGCCGAGGTCGTCCTCGCCGCTCAGGACCTGCAACACGCCGGGCGGCACCAGAGCGCGCACGAGCTCGCCGAGCTTGAGCAAGGTCAGCGGCGTGAAGGGCGACGGCTTGATGATGATGCAGTTGCCGGCGACGAGCGCGGGGGCGATCTTCCACACCGCGAGCAGCACCGGGAAGTTCCACGGGGCGATGCCGCCGACGACGCCGAGCGGCGTGAACCGCGTGACGACCCGCCGCTCCGCGCTGTCCTCGACGAGCTCGTCCTCGAGCGACTGCGTGGCGATCTCGCGCAGCCACATCGCCGATCCGAGGATCTCCCACTCCGCCCCGGCGCGCGGCTTGCCCTGCTCGCGCGTCAGGAGGGCCATGAACTCCTCCGCGTGCTCCTCGAGGACGTCGCCGATCGCGCTCACGATCGCCTGGCGCTCCTCCAGTGGCGTGCGCGACCACGTCTTGAAGGCCTCGCGGGCGGCCGCGACGCTCTCGTCGAGCTGGGCCTCGGTGGCGCTCGGGACCTCAGCGATGACCTCCTTCGTGGCCGGGTTGTACGCCGGGAAGGTCCGTTCGCATCGCTCGGCGTTCCCATCGATGGTGAGGACGTAGTCACGGTCGAAGTCGACCGCGCGAGCCGTGTCGACGGTCGTCACGGTGCTCCCCTCTGGTGGTGGTCGGTTCGTCACGGTGCTCCCTTCTGGTGGTGGTCGGTCATGGGCGTCAG
>JAWWQA010000452.1:0-3325 GCA_033854695.1 Rubrobacteraceae bacterium | reverse complement strand
GGGCGAGCGCGAGCCGTTCGGGGTTGAGGTCCACCGCGATGATCGTCGAACAGCCGGCGACGGCCGCGCCGAGCAGCGCGCTCAGCCCGACCGAGCCGACGGCGAAGATCGCGATGCTCGAGCCCTGCTCGGGCTGCAGGGTGTTCATGACGGCCCCCGCACCCGTCTGGACCCCGCAGCCCAGCGGCCCGAGGATCTCGAGCGGCACGTCGTCCGGGACCTTGATCGCGTTGCGCTCGCTGGCGATCGCGTAGGAGGCGAACGACGACTGGCCGAAGAAGTGCGCGTGCACCTGGCCGGGCCCGTTGCTCAGGGCCGACGACCCGTCGAGCCGGTCGGGGGCCATGTTGAGCGGGACGAAGTCCTTGCAGTGGTTCATGCGCCCGCGCCGGCAGTTGGCGCAGCGCCCGCAGAAGTCGAAGGTGAGCACGACGTGATCGCCGGGTGCGAGCTTGTTCACGTCGGCGCCCACCTTCTCGACGACCCCCGCGCCCTCGTGGCCGAGCACGAGCGGCGTGGGCGCCTCGATCACCCCGGCGGCGTAGCCGAGGTCGGTGTGGCAGATGCCCGCCCCGACGACGCGCACGAGCACCTCGTCGGCCTGCGGCTCGCCGATGTCGACCTGCTCCACGGACAGCGGCTGGTTGGGCTCGTGCAGGACCGCGGCGGTAACGTTCATCGGTCTCTCCCTCCTGGCGCTCGGACCCTCGAGTGTCGATGGGCCCGCGCGGCCGGTCGATGGGCGCCCACCAGGACAGGAAGGCGAAGCCGAACTATCCCGCGCCGACAAGGGATTGCGAAGCGGCCGAGAAGGCCTCGCGGAACGGCCGTTGGTGGCGGCCTCGAAACGCTCGGAGCCGTCGGCGTCGAGCTTCCGGGTGAGCAGGTAGGTGACGATCTCCTGGGGCCACACGGCGACGAACTCGGCCCCGGCCTCGAGGAGCTCGGCCTGCGTGTGCATGCCCCACGTCACGCCCATGGAGCGGACCCCGGCCCGCTGTACCTCGCGGACGTCGCCGATGGTGTCGGTCACCATCATGGTCTCGCCCGCGTGAAGCTGCCGGGCTGCCTCGTCCTCCTCGTAGGAGGGCACGCCCCGGCGCCGGGAGCCGTAGTCGGGGTCCGAGAAGACGCGCTCGATCGCCCGCGACTTGTCGGGCTCCACGTCGGCCGTGAAGACGTGCGCGAAGCAGTACTCCACGTCATTGGCCACGAGGATCCGCCGGACGACCTCCATGAGGTTGGACGACAGCACGCACAGGGTCAGGTGCGCGCTGAGCGCGCGTACGACGTCGGCCATCCCCGGGATCATCGGCGGCAGATACTCGGAGCGCAGGAGGCGGAGGAACTCGCCCTTGACCGCCCGCGCCTGCTCCGCGCCGTTGGAGAGCTCGTCCAGGGCCTGAAACACGCTGTTGCCGCGAAAGAGGCCGTAGAAGTCCTCGGGTGTCGCCACGCCGAGGTCGAAGCGGTCGTTGACCTGGGAGAAGATCGCCCACGAGGCCTGGAGGGTCTGGACGAGCGTCCCGTCGAGATCAAAGATGACCGCGCTGACCGGGCGGCGTTCGACCTCGGAGCCGGCGGTCATGCCGCGCGGCCGTTGTAGATCGCCGTGATCTGCCCCAGGCCCAGGAAGTCCATGACCTCGCCGAATCCCGTGCGGTCCTCGCAGCGCCACTCGTGCAGCACGTTGAACGCGACCACGCCGGGCCAGGCCTGCCACGGGAACGTCGTCTTAGCGCTGCCGTCCAGTACCCATTCGCGATCGCGGCGGTCGACGACCCGCAGGCGCGTCGTCATCGGGAACATCCCGGAACGCGTCGATTCCCCCTCGCCGGCCTTCAGGCCGTGCACCTCCCCGTCCTCGAGCACGTATCCGTGCGTCAGCTGGAGCGCGCTCGTGCCGTCGGGGGCGACGTCGGGGTCGTACGTGAAGATGGCGTGGATCGCGAGGTCCCGCGAGAAGTGGGCGTGCAGCCAGCTCATCGGCGTGTGCGCCCGCTCCGGCCGCGGCCCCCAGCTGTGGTCCATCGTGGAGACGCAGTCCAGCGCGTGCCGGGCACCGTTGAGGACGATCTCGCCCTCGATGTGCCCGGTCTGGTCGAAGTGGCCGTTGTACGCCGTGCCCCACGCGAAGTCCGAGCCCTCGCGCTCCGCCGCGACCATGGGGTCCTGCTCGGGGTCGTGGATGTCGAACGGCTCCATCAGCGCGGTGTAGCGGAAGTGGATCTCCGTTCCGTCGCCGTCGTCGTAGTCGACGTCCCACAACTTGTTGGGCTCGCGGCAGCGCACCGAGAGGCCGTTCGCGAGCTGGTAGTCGAGCAGGCTGCGGTTGTCCGGGATCGGCACGTGGACCTGCGACTCCCAGTGCTCGGCCTGCCACGGCGCCTCGACCTTGCGCGAGTTGAGCGAGACGGTGGTGTTGACCACGCCAAGGTTGGTCCGAAACAGGGCGTAGACCCCGCCGTTGAGGTGCAGCTCCGGCACGTAGAAGCCGAAGTAGTTGGTCTCGGCCCACGTGGGGTCGTCCGATTCGGGAGCGTGGAGCTCCGCGTCCTGCGTCGTGATCATCTCGACCTCCGGGTCGCTCCTGCGCGCCGATTGTGTGAGCCGGTCCGAACCGCCGCAAGCGCGGCACGGGACAAGCGGCGGCGCATCGCCTGTCCCCCGGAGATAAGCTTCGGCGGGCCATGGCGCCGGATACCGCGACGCTCGCCGACACGGTGCATGCGCTCGAGTCTGAGGTGGAGACGCTGCAGGCGATCGCGGGCGCGATCCTCAGCATCCACGACAGCGAGCAGGTCCTCCTCTCGATCAACGACCGGCTGCTGGCGACTCTGGACGCCGACATCGCCGGAGCGTTCCTGATCGACGGCGACGAGCTGGTCATGCAGCGCCGGCTCCGTTTCGGCCAGCACGGTCATCCTTATCACGGCCAGGTCGTAGGCCTGCTGATCGGGATCTCGAGGGCGATTAGTTGCCCACGCGACGAGGTGATCCTCGAGGGAGACCTCCCGGGGCCCGCGACGCATCATCGCCACGATCTCCTCGACGTCCTGCGCCAGGACCGGCTCGGCGCAGCTCTCCTTGTTGCGGAAGTACCGCCAGATGGTGCGCACCGACAGGCCCACCGCCTCCGCGATCTGCTCGCCGGTCGTGCCATCCACCCCGTGCTCCCAGAACAGGCGCGCCGCCTCGCGCGAGATCTCCATACGAACCCGCTCGCGCCGCCGCTCGCTCATCGTCCCCGGCCTGCGCTCGCTCGTCGTGTCGCTATGACCGGCATCTTCCATAGACGTAACCCTTCCCCATTACTGTCTATTAA
>JAWWQA010000451.1:0-2500 GCA_033854695.1 Rubrobacteraceae bacterium | reverse complement strand
CCCGGAGGAAAAGAAAGAAAGTCTCGATTCCCTGAGTAGTGGCGAGCGAAAGGGGAGATAGCCCAAACCGTTTACGTGAAAGCCTGCGGGCGTTGCGTAAGCGGGGTTGTAGGGCCGACATGGCCGTCCCGCAGGACGGCCGAGGGAGTTACAAATCGCGCGGGTAGTCGAACAGGTCTGGAAAGTCCGGCCGTAGCGGGTAAGAGCCCCGTAGACGAAACTCGAGCGACTCTCTGATCGGTACCTGAGTAGATCCGGACACGTGAAACCCGGATCGAATCCGCGGGGACCACCCCGCAAGGCTAAATACTAACGGTGACCGATAGTGAACCAGTACCGTGAGGGAAAGGTGAAAAGTACCCCGCAAGGGGAGTGAAATAGTACCTGAAACCATACGCTTACAAGCGGTCGGAGCGGATCTTTTAGATCTGTGACGGCGTACTTTTTGCATAACGGGCCAGCGAGTCGCTGGTGTCTGGCGAGGTTAAGCAGTAGCGAGCCGAAGCGAAAGCGAGTCTTAACAGGGCGTACAGTCAGATGCCGCGGACCCGAAACCGGGTGAGCTATCCATGGCCAGGCTGAAGCGGGGGTAAGACCTCGTGGAGGGCCGAACCGACCTGGGTTGAAAACCGGGCGGATGAGCTGTGGATCGGAGTGAAAGGCTAATCAAACCCGGCGATATCTGGTTCTCCCCGAAATATATTTAGGTATAGCCTGGCGTGTTTCGTCGCGGGTGTAGAGCACTGTTTGGGCGCGGGGCCCCACAAGGTTACCAACCTCAGACAAACTCCGAAGACCGTGGACGTTAGAGCGCTGGAGTCAGGGGCCGGGGGATAAACTTCGGTTCCGAAAGGGAAACAACCCAGACCGTCGGCTAAGGTCCCTAAATAACGGCTAAGTGGTTTAAAGGATGTGGCGCTGCACAGACAACCAGGATGTTGGCTTAGAAGCAGCCATCATTTAAAGAGTGCGTAATAGCTCACTGGTCAAGTGGTGTTGCGCCGAAAATGTATCGGGCCTAAAAGTCGTTTACCGAAGCCACGGACTTCAGTTCTGCTGGAGTGGTAGGGGAGCATCCTGTAGCGATCGAAGCGGCGGCGGGAGCCAGTCGTGGACGTATCAGGAGAGAGAATGCTGGCATGAGTAACGAGAGACAGGCGAGAAACCTGTCCGCCGAAAGCCCAAGGGTTCCTGGGTAAAGTTAATCTTCCCAGGGTCAGTCGGGACCTAAGCCGAGGACGAAAGTCGTAGGCGATGGACAGCAGGTAGACATTCCTGCACCGCGAACGTGGCGTTTGAGCGATGGAGGGACGGAGAAGGGTAGGCCAACCGTGGCGCTGGTAGACCACGGGCCTTGCCGTAGGCCGGGGACCAGGAAAATCCGGGCCCCGCTACAAGGCTGAGGGCTGGGCCGAGCCTCTTAGGCGAAGTGGCTAATCCCATGCTTCCAGGAAAAGCTTCTAAGCGAGTCACGTACGTGCCCGTACCAAAACCGACACAGGTGGGCGAGTGGAGAACACTAAGGCGATCGAGCGAACTATGGTTAAGGAACTCGGCAAATTGTCCCCGTAACTTCGGGAGAAGGGGAGCTCTGGACGGTCAAGGCCCTAGCGCCGGCAGCTGTCCGGAGCCGCAGAGAATAGGCTCAGGCGACTGTTTACCAAAAACACAGGTCTCTGCTAAGTCGCAAGACGATGTATAGGGGCTGACGCCTGCCCAATGCCAGAACGTTAAGGAAGCCGGTTAGCCCTTTTAGGGCGAAGCTGGCGACTGAAGCGCTGGTCAATGGCGGCCGTAACTATAACGGTCCTAAGGTAGCGAAATTCCTTGTCGGGTAAGTTCCGACCTGCACGAAAGGCGTAACGATCTGAGCGCTGTCTCAACCATAGGCTCGGTGAAATTGTAGTCTCGGTGAAGATGCCGAGTACCCGCGGAAAGACGGAAAGACCCCGTGAACCTTTACTATACCCTGGCATTGGATGCTGACACACCTTGTGCAGGATAGGAGGGAGGCTGTGAAGCCGGGACGCTAGTCTCGGTGGAGCCGTCCTTGAGATACCTCCCTGGGTGTGTTGGTGTTCTAACCCCGCGCCGTGATCCGGGCGGGGAACAGTGTCAGGCGGGTAGTTTGACTGGGGCGGTCGCCTCCCAAACAGTAACGGAGGCGCCCAAAGGTTCCCTCAGCACGGTCGGAAATCGTGCGCAGAGTGTAAACGCATAAGGGAGCTTGACTGCGAGACGGACACGTCGAGCAGGGACGAAAGTCGGGGTTAGTGATCCGGCGGTAACGAGTGGAAGTGCCGTCGCTCAACGGATAAAAGGTACTCCGGGGATAACAGGCTTATAGCCGCCAAGAGTTCATATCGACGCGGCTGTTTGGCACCTCGATGTCGGCTCGTCGCATCCTGGGGCTGGAGTAGGTCCCAAGGGTTGGGCTGTTCGCCCATTAAAGCGGTACGCGAGCTGGGTTCAGAACGTCGTGAGACAGTTCGGTCCCTAT
>JAWWQA010000450.1:0-3078 GCA_033854695.1 Rubrobacteraceae bacterium | reverse complement strand
GGTGATGCTGATCGGCTTCAGCAGGATGTACCTCGGCGTTCACTACTTCAGCGACGTGCTCGCCGGTTTTGTGGCAGAGGGTATATGGCTAAGCACCTGCATTACGGCGATGGAATCCATCCGCCGAGGTCGGCGTCGAGCTAAGAGTGCTAGCAAGGTTGACCCTACAACCAGCAGACAACCGATGTTGGGGCATCCTGGCACCATTTCAGAGCGGCTTCAGCAAGACGGGGACTAGCGCAACCAAGAAGAACGCCCGGCAGGTCGAACGACCTTGAGCCTTAAGCTTTTGAGTCAGGATCTCCAAGAGCAGGGCGAAGGCGCCCCGGCGCAAACAGCCTTTCGAGCCCTGGTATTTGGCCACCAGCCTACGAGACGCCAGAAGCGCTGCTCTTGGTATTGGCAATGGGGTTGGATCGAGAGCAGTCCTTCAAGACAGCAGGAAGATGACGGGCAGTAGAGTGGTCAGTTCCATGCTCTAGACTCTTCTCCAACCCGCTAAGGTCTTTAGACGAATCTTTCGCCCATGCTCTGGGTGATCTCGGCGTTTCTCCGGCCATTATTGGCGTGGATAGAGCCAGCCGCGGAAGAGCTGCGTCAGCAGCGGCATGACCACGTAGGTCATCAAACTGAGCAGCACAACGGGGGTCACCGCAGCCCGCGCCAGCAGCGGCCACTCCGCCACCCGCGGTAGGACGAAGGCCGAGAGCAACACTACCATAGGGTAGGCCCCAACAAGGGTGACGAGGAGCTGCTTCCAGCGCGGCGGCGGGACGATGGCGCGCTTGCCGGGGAGCGTGAACCACGTCTCCAGGCCGGTGGCCCGCTGGTAGTGCTGGGCGGAGAACTCATCGGCCTCCTCCACTAGTCGGTTGCGCTCCTCCGACTCCTCCCAGGACCTCATGGCCTCCTCGTCGGGGAAGTGATGAACAAACACCCGACGTGTGGGCGTAGCGGCGTCCGGAGTGATGATGGTGTGCCCGGTGGCGCCGTAGCGATCCGCTGCAAGGGCGAGGCGGAGTGCCCATTCCTCGTAGTCGCGCTCGCGACCGGGGAAGATATCGCGCGTGACGACGATGGTGATAGGGCCGGAAGTATGCTGGGCTCGATCGTTGTGCTCCATGTCGATGTGATTTACCAACGCAACCTCCTACCCACCGTTGCTAACGCAACCTCCTACCCACCGTTGCTACTACCGGTCACCATCCGCAGTCTCCTCTTCGTCTGGTGTGCCCACCTTTGCGCGTGTGTACCGTCCTAAAGATTCTTGGTCGTGCCTTCCGTTGCGACCGCCGGGAGCCTTGTACAATCCAGTGTGAGCTCACTCAAGCGGCGCCCACTACAAGCCACCGTAGCAGCGGCGCGTGGCAAAAGCGTGGCACGGGAGACAAGACGTTAACGCGCGTGGTCGAGTGCTGCCATGTAAGTAGCGATCGGCACCAACAACTCTATCGCGACGAGCACGATAAACAGGACGAGCACGATGATGCTGCCTCCGATACCGACACTGGCGGTGACTCCAACGGAGCTGCTTGCATCCTCGCGGCAGCCCGCGGTGGAGCTGCTGGAGTCTGACACGCTGACACCTACCTGGGGCTGGTCAGTCGGTGATTCACCGCGTGACGAAATGGCGGGCGGGGCCTGAGTCGGTCTCCATCACGGTGGACCTGGGTTTCGCGCTCGCGACCACGCCCTTACCACGCCCCCTTGTTACGCTTTGGAAGGTCTAGCCCTACGACGAACCGGGGGTGATTGTATGAGTTTAGATTGACTCGTAGCTATTAGGTACTCGGCCAATCGGTGGTCGAAGGTAAGCGAAGGACGAGTAGAGAAAAAAGGAGTGACCTTTATGTCACAAACAACATGGCAGCCTGGCGCGGGACCCGATGACGGCCTGCCGCAGCCCATCCGTGGCGATCTGGGCGCGTCCATCATGGGACCGCGCAACGTTTCGCTGGAGCGCGAGAACCCCGCCCTGCTGGCCTCGCCCTACACCGACGCCGGCACGATCCCCAACCTCAAGTTCTCCTACACCACCGCGCGCAACCGCCTCACCACAGGTGGCTGGGCGCGGGAAGTGACGATCCGCGAGCTGCCGGTCGCCACGGAGCTCGCCGGCGTGAACATGCGCCTCAAGCCCGGGGGTATCCGCGAGCTGCACTGGCACAAGGAGGCTGAGTGGGCCTACATGATCGCCGGGCGCGCCCGTATCACCGCCGTCGACGCGCAAGGGCGCAACTTCATCGACGACGTTGGCGAGGGAGACCTGTGGAACTTCCCAGCGGGCATCCCCCACTCGATCCAGGGGCTGGAGGAGGGCTGCGAGTTCCTGCTGGTCTTCGACGACGGTAACTTCTCCGAGAACGAGACCTTCCTCATCTCCGACTGGTTCGCTCATACGCCCCCCGAAGTGCTCGCCAAGAACTTCGGCGTCCCCGAGGCCGCCTTTGCCAACATCCCGGGGGATGTCGAGCACACGCGGTGGATCTTCGCCGGGAAGGTGCCGGGCACACTCGCCTCGGACGTGGTCCGCTCGCCCGCGGGTGCCGTGCCCGTGCCCTACAGCCACCGTTTGCATGCCCAGGAGCCGGTCAAGGTGGCAGGAGGGCAGGTCCGGATCGCCGACTCGTCCAATTTCCCGGCTGCCACCACCATCGCGGCGGCGCTGGTTGAGATCGAGCCGGGCGCGATGCGCGAGTTGCACTGGCACCCTAACACGGACGAGTGGCAGTACTACATCAGCGGGCGCGGGCGCATGACCGTGTTCGCCTCAAGCGGGAAGGCGCGGACCTTCGACTACCAGGCGGGCGACGTAGGCTACGTACCGTTCGCTATGGGCCACTACGTCGAGAACACGGGCGACGAGACGCTGCGCTTCCTCGAGATGTTCCGCAGCTCCTACTTCGCCGACGTGTCGCTGAACCAGTGGATGGCGCTGACACCGCCCGAGTTGGTACAGGCTCACCTGGACCTGGACCAGAAGACGATGGCTGCCCTGCGCAAGGACAAACCCATTATCGTCGTGTCTCCGCTTGAGAACCCGCAGCGTGAGACGCTACCCGGGGAGAAGCCATGAAA
>JAWWQA010000449.1:0-3974 GCA_033854695.1 Rubrobacteraceae bacterium | reverse complement strand
GCCCGGCGGGTGCTCGACGACCTGGCCATCCTGGAGGCGGAGGTGGCGCGCCACGCGGCCCCGCGTGGGCGACTGGTGGTAGGAGCGTCCTCAACGCCAGGAGAGCTGTTGATACCACGCCTCGCGGTGGAGTTCTCCACCCACTACCCAGACGTGGCGCTCGACATACACATAGTCGACACCGAGGAGACGATAGCTGCCCTTCTGAATCGCGACATAGAGGTCGCTGTGGTGGGCCGCGAGGTGGACGATCCCCGGCTCTCCGGTATCGTTATCGGGCAGGACGAACTGGTAGTGGTGGTGGCCACCGATAACCCGCTCGTCGGAACCGAGGTACCCGTGGAGGATCTGGCCGAGCGGCCGTTCGTGCTGCGAGAGGAGGGATCGGCGACGCGCAGGGTGGTCGAGGATGCGCTGGGGGCCGCCGGCGTCGAGCCGCGGGTAGCCATGGAGCTTGGATCAAACGCGGCAGTCGTGGGAGCGGTTGCGGCCGGTGCGGGCATCGGCGTCGTCCCTGCGCGCACGATAAGGGCTCAATCAGCAGTGAGTCCGCTCGACGTCCACGGGCTCACCCTTCTGCGGCCTTTCGTGCTCGTAACCGAGCGCAACCGGGCACTCTCTCCGGCGGCCGAGGCCCTCGTCGAGATCTGTACCGGAACGGTACGTACCGAGAAGTAGTGTCTCCGGTCGAGTGAATAGTCGAAATATCCTTAGAAGAAAGGAACGGTCTTTGATCAGAGAACTTCTGGCTATCGTCACCGTCGTGATGCTCCTCCTGCTCCTCGTGGGCTGCGGTAGTGGCAGTGAGCAGGGATCTAGCGACCCTGATCCGCTCAGGGTCGGCGTGGTGCCGAACCAGAACCCCGAGAAGGTCGAGGCTGAGTACGAGCCCTTCGCCGACTACCTCTCGGAGCAGCTTGGGCGGAAGGTCGAACTGACGGTGCCGACGAGCTACAACGCGGTGGTCGAGGCGATGGTCAACGACAAGCTGGACCTCGCGTACTTCGGCGGCCTCTCCTACGTGCAGGCCCGTAATCGGGGCAACGTTACCCCCCTGGTCACGGAGATCAACCCGAGGACCGGCGACACGACGTACCACTCCGTCATAATCGTACCGGCCGATAGCGAGATTCAAGATGTCTCGGAGCTCTGGGGCAAGGACTTCGCGTTCGGGAGCGTCTCGAGCACCTCGGGTTCGCTCTACCCTGCCATCATGCTCAGGGATGCGGGCATAGATTACCGGACCGACCTCGGGAACTTCAACTACACCAACGGCCACGATGCTACGGCCCAGGCGGTCGCGAACGGGCAGGTAGACGGAGGTGGCCTCGAGGACCGTATCCTATACAACCTCGAGGATCAAGGCACCGTCGATAAGGACAGCGTCCGCGTCATCGAGGAGTCAGATCCTATAGAAGGCTATCCCTGGGTGGTCCGCAGCGCCCTCTCTGACGATTTGAAAGAGCAAATCACGCAGGCCTTCCTCAACATAGAAGACCCGGGACTACTCAATCTTTTGCGCGCCCAGGGCTACCAGAGGGTAGATGCCAAAGACTACGACTACGTGGAAGAGCAGGCGAGGGAGCTTGATCTCCTCAATGCACAGTAAGAAAACATCTGCTCAGGACCTCATCCTGAAGGACGTCACGGTCTCGTTCAGTGGAACCACCGCCCTCGACAGCGTGACGCTCAGGGTCGAGCCCAACGAGAGGCTCGCCGTCGTCGGAGCCTCGGGTGCTGGCAAGACGACGCTCTTCAGGGTCCTGACGCGGACAGTCCCCCTTCAAGGAGGCCGGACCATCGTCGGCGGGCGCGACCTCTACGCCCTATCTAACAAGGAGCTCAAAGGCGTCAGGCGCAGGATCGGCTCCATCTACCAGGCCTACAACCTCGTCCCGCAGCTCCCCGCCGGCGTGAACGCGGCTCTGGGCGAGGTCGGCGGCATGGGCGCCTGGGGGACACTCCGCACCTTCCTGGTGGGCCCCGACGGCCCCCTGGCCTCGCGGGTCGCGGACGCACTAGAGCGCGTCGGTCTCGGGGATAAGGCTGACGCCCGTACGGTGAACCTCTCCGGCGGCCAGCAGCAGAGGGTGGCGGTGGCGCGACTCCTCGTGCAACGCCCCGACCTCATCCTCGCCGACGAGCCCTTCGCCGCAGTGGACCCTGTCACCACCGAGCGCGTCTTCGAGGCGCTCTTGGACCTCAACCGCGAGGGGGCGACGCTTCTGGTCAACCTGCACGACGTGGAGCTGGCCCGCCGGTTCCCGCGCGTCGTGGCACTGCGCGAAGGACGGATCGCCTTCGATGGCTCCCCCGAACAGCTCTCCGAGGAGGCGCTACACCAGATCTACGCTGGAGACTCGCGCCAGCAGGGAGCACGCGCGGAACCCGCCGATACGCGTCCTGGAGACCCGATCCCACTAGCCGAGGGCCGAGATGGTATCTCCGCCCACTGAGCGCCCCAGCATCGGCGGCGCCGTTCCGCGTTTCTCCTGGAAGCCAGCACTGGTCGTGCTCGTCATCCTCGGTCTCACCGGCTGGAGCGCCGCGGGCACCGGCTTCGACCTCGTGGAGCTCGTCACCAACACCCGTCCCATCGAGAAGCTCGTCTCCGAGATGTTTCCGCCCGACCTCTCCGCCAAGACCCTCCAAACCACGGGCAAGGGCATCCTCGAGACCTTCCAGATGTCATTCCTCGGCGCGCTCATCGGGGCGATAGTCGCCTCTCCTTTGGCAGCCCTGGCAACGGGTGAGGCTCCTACGGTCGGCGCCTCGCGGGGCGAGCGGCTTCTCAGGGTCGTCCCCTACCACGTCTCACGCCTGGTCCTGAACGTCTTCCGCTCCGTTCCAGACATTCTCTGGGCGCTCGTCTTCGTGGTGGCCCTGGGCCTGGGTCCCTTCCCCGGCACCCTGGCCCTCGCGGTCCACTCGGCCGGTATCCTGGGCAAGCTCTACAGCGAGACGCTCGAGGCGGTGCCAGCCCGTCCGATTGAGGCTCTCCAAGCAACGGGGGCGGGTGGCCTGCAGACCTTTCTCTTCGGGCGGTTGCCGCAGGCGATGAGTGGCTTCATCTCGCTCACGCTCTACCAGTGGGAGTGCAACATCCGCTCGGCGACCATCCTGGGCTTCGTCGGGGCCGGAGGTATCGGGCAGCAGATCCTGGTCTCCATGAACCTCTTCGACTACCCTAAGGTCGCCACCCTGGTAGGGACGACTATCATCGTCGTTCTGCTCGTGGACCGCTTCTCGGCGGCAGTGCGTAGCAGGCTCGTGTATTGAATTAGCTGACAGCCATCAGCTTTCAGCTGTCAGCTTCTTGCTGGGCGTTACAAGGCACGGGTGAGAGGTCCGGCGGCTCCGTAAGGAGATATTTATTCCCTATCAATGTATTTAGGGTGTGCAGTAGGATATATTTACGTATGGTGGAAGATACGTTTGTGCCGGTAGGGAGAGCTGTACCTCCACTACCGGGAGGAGGATGACGATGAACGCCACACAGACCCGTATAGGACCCGTTCAGGTCGGGGTGATCCTTCTAGCTCTGGTATCAGGCGGCGTCCACCTCTACTTCATCTTCGTCGAGGGTTTCTTGTCGGGGTTGTCCCCGGAGCAACAGATGGCTCCGATATACCAGCTCCTGTTTATCGGCAACTTCTTCGCCTACGTAACCCTGGCCGCCGCGCTGTATTTGCCTATCTCCCTGCTATCGCGGTTTCGCCCCATCGTGCGCATAATGCTGATCGCCATAGCCACGGCCTCCATCGCGTCTTACTTCAAAGTAGGGTTCTACGAAACTGTGGGCAATACTACCCAAATCATCGAGGCCCTGCTCATAGTGCTGGTGACGGTCGATGCGGGTATGTCTAATACCAGGGAAGAGCTGGCCGGACGGTAAAGGCCCTCCTAGAGAACGCGACAAGGAGGAGAAGACTTGAGCAGCGTAGGCGGCGCAGTTGCACAGTTGGTAATCGGCC
>JAWWQA010000448.1:0-2590 GCA_033854695.1 Rubrobacteraceae bacterium | reverse complement strand
GCCAACTGTGGTCCAGACGTCGCCGATGGTCTCACTGCAGCTCTGGAGCGAGACTATGTCCTTCCCAGTGACCGGCTTCTTGACCCAGGTATCCTCGGGCGTGACCTGAAGGGTCTGGAAGACCCGGTATTGGTAGACCCTACCGAGAGTGTCAGAGAGTGTGATCTCATCTCCCACCTGCACCGCGGGGAGATTGAGGCACTGATGGTAACTCTCGTTTCCAGGCCAACCGAGCCGGTGGCAGGCGATGTAAGTGTTGGTATCCTCTTTTTGCCATGGAAAACCCGTGTCCGGGAGCTTGATGGCTCCCAAGTCCAGCGCGTACTCCGAGTCGTCGTTTCTCACCGTGTGGCCGTACAGGCCGAGCCTGGGAACCGTCAGAAAGAGCGTTGGGTCGTCCGGAACCACAGCCGCCTTGCGCTCCTCCTCTTCTTTGGCCGCCTGCTCTTTGGCCGCCTGCTCTTTGGCCGCCTGCTCTTCTGGCGTCTCTTCCGGTGTCTGCTCCACGGCGGTTTCGTCGACCTGCTCCGGTGGAGCTTGGCTCGTCTCCTCGGTGGTGCTCGAGAATAGGTATGCTCCAAGGCTGCCCACAACCAGTGCTGCCAGGATTACGAGGATTAGTAGTCCGATCCTTCGTCTTCTCTTGAAGACGGCGTAGTTCGGCCGCCTCGTATCAATCTCACGGCGCTGCTTGTCCATCAGAGGCATATACATGATTCTACCTAGTGCTAAAAGAAAAATCTGGGAAATAAGTTAACCTGAAGATAAGGTTAAACTTTTCAGGGTTGTTGCCGTAACGATCATGGTAGTTGAGGGCTCCGGGCTCCTGGAAGGTGTGGAGGCGGGTGGTACTATGCGGCCTGCCCGTGCACGATGAACTTGGTACCATCCGCGGCGTGGCTGGATGAGACCGTGCACGCTCTGACCGAGGTGTAAGGCTCTTGTCTGGTCCGGGCAGGAAAAAGGAAAAGGGGTAAATGAAACGAGGACCTAAGCTCGTCAGAGCCAACCACATAAAGATCGCCGCGGCGCTGGTCTTGATGGCGCTCGCGCTACTGCTGGTACCCGGTGCAGTGCCCGGAGGCACGGGGTTAGGTTGGGCCGAGGCTCAAGAGGGGGCCCCCAAGGGAGCTCTGGAGAGGACGACTCCTGAGGGGGCTTCCGGCGCTCGGGTCCCGGAGCCTCCAGAGACTGGGGTCCAGGGCTGGGCGCTCGTAGATGCCGACAGCGGACTGTACCTGGTCGGGGAGAGTCCTGACGAGCAGCTCCAGATGGGATCTGTGACCAAGATCATGTCTGCCCTCGTGGTCCTCAAGGAAGGTACCAATCTCGACGACGAGGTGACGATTTCAAAGGATGCCGAGTCTTACGTCGGGAATACGTACAGCAACGTGGGGCTCATAGCGGGCGAGCGCGTGACCGTAAGGGATCTCTTGGTGGCTTCCCTGGTCGCCTCCGGCACCGAGGCGGTCTACGCCCTGGCCGAGCATGTGGGCGGCGGCAGCGTCGAGCAGTTCGTTGGGATGATGAACGCAGAGGCCGCCTCTATGGGGCTCGAGAACACCAACTTTGAGACCCCTGCCGGACTGGACACGACCGCCAACTACTCGAGCGCCAGGGATCTCGGTATCCTGGCCTGGGAAGCGCTCAAGTACCCCGAGTTCGCCAAGATAGTCGCCACCAAGGATGCTACGTTCAGTACCCAAAACAGGGATATAGAGATTCACAACACCAACCAGCTCTTAACCACCTACCCGCCGGCTACCGGCGTCAAGACCGGGACCACGCCCCAGGCGGGCGCCAACCTCGTCGCCTCCGCGAAGAGCAACGACGAGTCTTACATAGCGGTAGTCCTCGGCGCCGAAGACTCCGACCAGCGCTTCCGGGCTGCGGAGGCACTGCTGGAGTACGCCTTCGAGCGCTACGAACGCCGCCCGCTGGTGCGCAAGGACGAGGTTTACGGGGAAGCGGCCCTACCGTACCGCCCGGATGAATCTGTGGAGCTTGCCGCGACGGAAGACGTTATGGGGCTCGTGGACGCTAGCTCTGAAGTGGAACGTAACGTTACTACCCAGGAAGAGCTTCCTCCCTCGGCCAGCGCTGGTGAGGAACTCGGTAAGGTCGAGGTCCTGGTCGACGGACGACGCGTCGGGGAGAGCCCGCTGGTCGCCCAGGAAGGTTACGAAGAGGCTTCCCTGTGGCAGAAGATACGCTATGGTGTAGGGTGGCTCCTGGAGAGCGTGCAAGGAGTTATAACCGGTCTCTGATCGCCATTCTCCTGGCTCGATCTCGAAACGGCGGCCCGAGTACTTCTACTTCGAGCGACTGCTTTACCACTGGCTACGAGTCGTTGGTCTGCTATTAGAACGTCTCTACCGCGGGGCGGAGGTCCAACTCCAGGGTCCAGGCCGTCGGATCCTGAGTGTGGAGCTGCCAGTACGTTTTTGCGATAGCGTCGGGGGAGAGGGTTGTGTGCTCTTCCCTATCTGGCTGGGTCTCGCGCAGTGTTGGGGTGTTGATCTGGCCGTCTATGATGACGTGGGCGACGTGGATTCCCTGTGGTCCGAACTCGCGGGCCATGGATTGCGCA
>JAWWQA010000447.1:0-3117 GCA_033854695.1 Rubrobacteraceae bacterium | reverse complement strand
GTTGATTTCGGGGAAGCCCCGGACGTAGATCATCGACCGGCGCTCCTCGGGGTAGCCAACCCAGACGCTGGTCGCGAGCTGCGGTACGTAGCCTATGTACCAGGCGTCCACGAACAGCTCCGTCGTGCCGGTCTTGCCGGCCGAAGGGCGGCCTAGCTCGGCGCCCAGGTTTCGATAGCGACCCGCCGTGCCCCGCTCCACGACGCCGCGCAGTATCTGGGTAATAGCGGCTGCCTGATCCTTGCTGAGGACCTCTGTCCCTGTCTGCTTGTGCTCCTGGATCGTGGCCTCCTTACCATCCTCACTATCCTCCCTAGTCACCTTCTCCACGAGGTACGGCTCCATGTGGGTGCCGCCATTAGCGAGGGTCGAGTACGAGGAGGCCATCTCCAGCGGCGTCACCCCTTCCCCCAGGCCACCGATGGCCATCGGAGGGTAAGTGTCGATCGTGCTCTGAATGCCCATCTTGTTCGCCAACGCCGCCACGTTCTTGAGACCGAGGTCGAGGCCGAGCTGGACGAAGACCGTGTTGTCCGACTGCTCGGTGGCGTGCCTTATAGAGATGGGGCCACGCTCTACATAGTTATAGTTCTGGAGCTGGTAGGGCTGCTCGCCACCCGTGTCTATGCTCAGGTTCTTGGACACGTAGCCGGTCTCCGGCGCGATGCCCTGCCGGATCGCCTCGGCCAGTACGAACGTCTTAAACGCACTGCCAGGCTGCCGCTTACCCTGCGTGGCGAGGTTGAACTTCACCTGCTCGAAGTCCGAGCCACCCACCATCGCCCTGACCGCGCCCGTGGACGGTTCCACCGAGACCAGGGACGCCGAGGGATCGCCCGATGAAGGATCCACTACCTTGTTTACCGCCGTTACCGCGAGCTCCTGCAGGTGGGGATCAAGGGTCGTGTAGATCTTCAACCCTCCCTCGTAGAGGGCTTGATCTCCGTATTGTTCGGCGAGCTCCTTGCGTACCGCGTCCAGGAAGTACTCATTGTCGCTCTTAGGCTCGACCGTACCACGGCTCAAGTCGAGATCCTGCGCAGTAGCCTCGTCGTGCTCCTGGGGGGTTATGTAGCCGTACTCGAGCATCCGGTCCAGAACGACGTCGCGCCTCTTGCGCGCGCTGTCGGGGTCGGAGAAGGGGTCGTAGGTGCCTGGGAGGTTGATGATCCCCGCGAGCAACGCCGACTCCGGAAGGGTAAGGTCGGCTGCCGATTTGTCGTAGTAAGTGCGCGCCGCGGCCTCTGCCCCGTAGGCGTTTGACCCGAAGTACACCGTATTCAGATACTGCTCAAGGATCTCTGCTTTGGAGTGCCGCTCCTCGTACTGCCAGGCCAGAGACGCCTCGGTCATCTTGCGCTGAAAGGAGGGGATCTGGCGCTGCTCTTGGGCAATGTACGTGTTCTTGACAAGCTGCTGCGTTATCGTCGAGCCGCCCTGCAGGATGGACAGGTTCTTTATGTTCTCCTCGGCGGCCCGGCCTATGGCCTCGAAGTCGATGCCCCGGTGCTCGTAGAAGCGGTGGTCTTCGATGGCGATAACGGCGTCACGCAGGCTCGGATTTATCCCGTCGAGACCTATGACGAAGCGGTTCTGGACGCCGTGCAGCTCGTCGACGACTTCGCCGGTCGAGTCGTAAACTGTAGAGGTCTGGGCGAGCTCGGTGGCCGAGTACTGGTCGAGCTCGGGCAGATCCTCCGACACCTTGGCGTAGGTGTAGGAGAAGGTACCAACGGCCGCGACCACCGAAGCTAGGAAGAATGAGATAAGCCCGATGACCGCGATCCTCACGAAGCTCCACACCCGGTCGCGCTTCTGCTGCTTCGTTTGTCGCCTGAGCCGGCGGCGGCTCAACCTGGCGAGCCCTTCGTGATCCATGAAGCGGGTATTATACAGAAGGGCCTCAGACCCATCCTTAAAGCTAAATTACAGAAAGAGTGAAGCCCATAGTGAACCTTTCACGCAAGATGTTCCCCGCCCTCGCCAACAACGACTTCGTGTATCTGAACTCCGGCGGCAGCGGCCCACCCTCTCGCGAGACGATACAGGCCATGCGCGAAGCGGACGATCTCTGCTCGGGTCCGGCCTACCTCGAAGGCACTGATTTCTACGCCCACCAACGCGACAAATACGCCGACGCCCGAAAGGCGGCAGCCCGGCTCGTGAATACGGACCCCGAGAACATCGCCCTCACCCAGAGCACCACACACGGCATGAACCTCGGAACCTTCGCCCTCGACTGGAAAGAGGGCGACGAGGTCATCTCGAGCCGCTCGGAACACCCTGGCTGCCTCGTCCCCTTACACGCCCTGGAGAAGCGCTACGATGTGCGCCTCCGGCTGATCGAACCTCCGATCACAGCCGAGAAAATCGAAGTAGCTATGACGCATCGGACACGTCTCGTCTCCATCTCGCATGTAGACTGGACCACGGGAGAGATTCTGCCGCTCGCGGAGATCTCCACGCTCGCCCGCGAGCGTGGCGCCTTGACCCTGGTTGACGGCGCCCAATCAGTCGGCAACATACCCGTAGACATCCCCGCGACCGGCGTAGACATGTACGCCTTCACGGGCCACAAGTGGGTTTTGGGACCGGAGGGCATGGGCGGCTTCTACCTCCAGCCCGGCTGCAAAGTTGAGAGCACGAGCCTCGGCTACGCCTCCCTCTCGGACCCTACAGAGTTCCGGGCAGAGGGCGGTTACTCGGAATACGTCTACGATGGCGCAAGGCGTTTCGAGGCCTCGACGATGAGTCCAGCCCTGGCAGCGGGCTTCGCCCAGGCGGCCAATGCAGCCAATGAGCGCGGTGAGAAGGGTTTCGCCGAGATTAGACACCGCGCCGACCTTCTGGCCGGCCTTCTAGAAGAACTTCCTCACGTCACGCTTCGTTCTCCTCGCCCCGCCCACTCGGGGCTGGTCAGCTTCGAGATTGCGGACACAGCAGCGAAGGAAGCTGCCGAGAAGCTTCTATTACAGAAGTTCGTCGTCCGCTTTATCCCCCATCCGTACCCTTACGTCCGCGCGAGCACCCACCTCTTCAACACTGAGGAAGACCTAGAAGAACTGGCAGAGGCCGTGAGCAAGCTGTAAGGCAGGCTCAAGTACCATAGCTCGATGC
>JAWWQA010000446.1:0-7995 GCA_033854695.1 Rubrobacteraceae bacterium | reverse complement strand
ATAGAGGCGTTAGTAAAGGCCTCCCTGCCTAGAGCCTCACCAAACCACAGGGCCGCGTACCCCAACTCCTCGATCTCCGCTACCGCTTCTTTTACCTGGGGTGCAGGCAGATAGTTGAGGTCTGAGCTCCAGAGACCGATCTCTCCCCCCAGGACCGAACGGTCCGGGTAGTCATTTCGGGAACTTTTCGAACTTTCTCCGCTCTCTCGCTGTGGACTCGGGTCTACCACTTTTTCTCCTTCCTCATGAATGACAGTTGGGGTGGCTTACTTGCCGGACATCGCGATTCCGAAGACCTCGGCGAGCCTCTCTTTCATCGTCATGACCGCCATGATCGTCATAATCCTGGTATTTGCAGGGATGTCTCCATGACAGTCCCTATCCGAAGCCTGCGTGATCGTCACACCCACCGTCACGCTGAGCGTCACTGGTAAAACGGCTTAGGTAAGCGGTTCTCTCCCTGGAGTGGCGGTGATGACGCTCGTGACGATCTTTTACGGATGTTTTCTTGGTAGGGGTATTTACTGCCCACCAACGAGTGGTGACAGGGGCAGGCATAGCCGACGAGGGGCTCGGTGTGCGTGAGATGCAGATTGGGGCAATTTAGCAGTCCTAAGCTACGAATTGCAACGGTCAAGGTTACCACGGTTATCGAAGTCACCGGTTACTACGCCGGTAACCTTAGGAAAGCCCCTCTTCAAGGACGCGTGGTGCGACGGCTGGGAATGAAAAGAGAAACTACTGTGCCTAGTGCTACCATTCCCGCCGAAACCCAGAAGCCGGTGATGAACCCTTGCTCGGTGGGCAGCCCGTTAGTCAAGGTGTGCACGGCGATAATGCTGGCGGCGATCTGACTGCCGAACGAGCCGCCCACGTAGCGTACGATCGAGTTCATGCCAGTGGCCACTGACGTCTGTTGCTGGGGGACGGCAGCGACGATGAGGTTGCCCATGGCCGCAAAGGCCATACCAATACCGATGCCCAGGAGCACACTGAAGCTAAGAAACTGCCAGGGCTGGGTATGCAGGAGGGCGATCAAGACGAACGCACCGGTAGTACTCGCTGCACCTGCGATCATCGAAAGTTTGGAGCCAAACCGCTCGTCCAGCTGTCCAGAGAGCGGGCCTGCGATGCTCATAACCAGTGCTATAGGCAGCATATACAGGCCAGCCTGGGTGACGCTGGCCCCCAATCCAAAGCCGGTAGATCTGGGTACTTGGATGAGATTAGGGATTAATAGAAACGAGCTGAACATCCCGTAGCCGATGAGTAGAGAAGCGAGGTTGGTAGTCCATACCCCTCGCAAACGCATTACGCTCATGTCCACCAACGGCTCAGATGAACGCAGTTCTGTCCGCACCCAGAAGGCGAGTACGCCAGCTGATGTAGCGATGAGGCCCCAAAAGCGCATTGACCCCCAACCCCAGTTTTGCCCCTCGCTCACCGCAAGCAAGAGCCCTCCTAGGCCGAGCGAGAGCAGCAGCGCGGCGTACCAGTTGACCCGGCCAGGACTACGCACGGGCGACTCAGGTACCATTGCCCAGGTAGCGATGAAGGCAACGCCGAGGGTCAGCAGTGGCATCCAGAACAACCAATGAACGTCAAGGCTATCTATGAGGGGGCCTGCCAGCACGATTCCTAGGCCGCCCCCGATCCCGAGGATTGAAGACATTAGCCCGATTCCGGGTGCGATGCGCTTGGCCGGCAGCTCGTCGCGGATGATCCCCATGGCCAAGGGTATGACAGCACCGCCAGCTCCCTGGATCACGCGGCCGAGGATAAGCACCCACAACGTGTTGGCCAGTGCGCATACAAGTGTGCCAGCCCAGAGCAGTCCCAGCACTCCTAAAAGCACGCCGCGCTTTCCGAACATATCGCCAAAGCGGCTGACGATCGGCGTGGCCACAGAGGAGGCGAGTAGAAAAGCAGTCAGCACCCACGCAATGCCGCTCGCGGAAGTCCCAAGACTCTTCTGCAGCTGTGGGATCGCCGGTGCCACTAGCGACTGCAACAACGAGAATGAGGTTCCGGACAGGGCAAGCACCGCGAGGATCAAATTCGGACCGATTCTTAGTGCTTGCTTTTGTCTCACAGGTTAAGCCTCCTCTACCATTAGCGAACAGAGCTACACGGCGGCCGCAGGCCGCTTCCCGCCACCGCCGGCGTACATCTCGCCACCTGAGTGACCTTACCCGCCGATGGGCTGGTACGCTCTGAGGTTCGTAGTGTGACGGTTAGCTTTCCTTCTCGGACTGCTCGGTCAGTGGAATATAGAACATGGCGGCGAATCGGTCGACCATCATGTCTCGGCTTTTGAGTTGGGCCGCTGTTTCCGCTCCGGCGATTTCATCTTGGCCGGGCAGCTGTGCTGCGCCTCCATCGGGGCCAAAGGTCACAAGGATGGCGTCCGAAGACGGCTCGTGCGTTTGCAATTGCCCGCCATCGATCAGCGCGCAGATGTTGTCCGCGACCAGTTGAGCCTGTCGGCCCGCACGGCCGGCCATCTTCGGGGTGAGGGTCGAGACGTCGCCGAGTGCGAACACGTTGGGATGGTCTGGGAGCTGGAGCGTCGGGGTGACCTCGATGAAGCCGTCCTGTGTCCGGGCTGCTGCAAGGTCGCCTGCGAGATAGTCGCTTTGCGGGGTGACGCCGTAGCAGCGAAACCAGAGGTCGGCCGTGATTTCGGTGCCGGCCTCGGTGCTGACCGTGAAGGTGCCCAGCGCGCCCGGGAGCGTGGGTGGTGGTTTGCGCAGCGGGCTTCCGAGTACGAGGTTGACCCCGTGCTGTTCGAGCTGGCGGTGCAGCTCCCGGCGCAGCTCCGGCTTGAACCTTCCGCCAAGGAGGTCACCGACGATGTCGACGATCGTCACCTGCTTGGCAGGCCAGACCGCTGCGATCTCGCCCGCGAGCTCGATCCCGACCGGCCCCGCACCAAGCAGCAACACTCGGTCTACTCCGCTGAGCGCCTCGTAGCCGTCGCGGAAGCGTGCCGTGGCCTCGCGCGCGGCCTCGGTGCCGCTGTTGCCGGGAAACGGGTAGCTCGACCCGGTGGCAAGCACGATGAAGTCGGGAACGAGCTCCGCGCCCGAGCCGAGCACGATCCTGCGCGAGTCGACCTGTACTGCTCGATCGCGGATCACGCGGCCGCGCTTGAGCAACCCGTCATAGGGGAAATGAATGCGATCCGACCAGGACGGGTCGACGAGCGCACGGAGGGCGGCGACGTTGTGCTCGAACGCATCCTTGGGCTCGACCAGCACAACCTCGGCCGCCTCATCGAGCGCCTTGGCTACGGCGATCCCGCCGTAGCCGCCGCCGACGACCACAACATTCGGCGCTTCACGATCTGACATCGAACTCACGGGCTTCTCTCCAATCTTCATCCGACCGCAACACCAATATACCTATCCCAAGTGGTTGCTGTACCTGCCGTGTCTACCTAGCGACAGTACAAATTTTATTTGACGTAGCAAGCTTATACTATATACTTGCTGCGTCAAATAAAAACCAGAATCGAGTGATGAAGAAGTGGTGGAAGAAGTAAATGTAACAAAAATGCTAGACCGGTCGGTAGGAATAGCGCAAGACACAAGTCCCTTGTTGGCCCCGCTAGGCTTTGCTTTCTGGAGGATGAAGAGCGCTTTCGAGCGGGAGATGGGTGTAAGCGCTGGGACATGGTTCTCTCTAGCGCTGCTCTCTAAGAAGGATGGGATAAGCCAAGGAGAGCTGAGTAAGACGTTCGAGATTGACCCCTCGCGCGTAACACGCCTGGCCAAGAGGCTTGAGGGGGAGGGCTTGATTCTCAGGAAACGGGATCCGGAAGATCATCGGATAGTACGGATGTTTCTGACCGAGAAGGGGAGGGGCTTGGTCCAGGACCTCTCCGAGCATCGTGTGCGGTTCGATCGACGAATTGCTGCGTTGCTCGTCCCGGAGGAGCTTACGGAGTTGCGGCGAATACTCGGCGTGCTGGCCAAGAACATGAAGGACTGAGGGGAGGACGATGGTCAGGAGTGAATCCAACCACAAGACGATTATTTTCGTCGGGTTAATGCTCGGAATGCTCGTCGCGGCGGTGAGCCAAACGATCGTCTCTCCGGCGATGCCCGTGATTGTAGCCGAGTTGGGTGGGATCGAGCACTACAGCTGGATCGCCACCTCAGCGCTCTTGGCCTCGGCGGTGATCGTACCGATAGTGGGTAAGCTCTCTGACATCTACGGGCGCCGTGGGTTCTATATAGCGGGGCTCGTCATCTTCATGCTGGGTTCGATCCTGGCCGGAGTGGCGCAGGGTTTCTGGTGGCTGGTAGCCGCGCGTGCTGTGCAGGGCTTAGGAATGGGCACTATCATGCCTCTTGCGCAGGCGATAATTGGCGATATCATAAGCCCTCGCGAGCGCGGCAAGTACATGGGTTACCTCGGCGGTGTATTCGGCATAGCTTCGATCGGTGGACCGCTGCTGGGTGGTTGGATCACGGACAATTTCTCTTGGCGGTGGCTCTTCTTTGTCAACCTGCCCATAGGCATTGCGGCGCTAGCGTTTATCATTGCCTATCTGCACCTGCCACACACTCCTAGGAAGCACTCCCTGGATTATGTGGGCTTTGTAACCTTAGGGCTTGGTCTCACTTCGGTGCTGCTCGCGACTTCCTGGGGGGGTACACAGTATTCTTGGGATTCGTGGCAGATCATCTCCTTGTACGTAGCTGGCGCGCTTAGTCTGGTCGTCTTCGCCATCAACGAGAACTACACCGAGGAGCCGGTCATCCCCTTGAGGCTCTTCGGCAACTCCATCTTCACGCTCTCCAACGTAGCCAACCTTGCCATAGCTATGTGCATGTTCGGGGCTATCTTCTTCATCCCCATCTATGCGCAGGGGGTTATCGGCGTTAGTGTTACCAACTCAGGACTTGTGCTGATACCTCTCACCGTCTCCATGATTTTGGTCAGCGTGCTGGTCGGACGGCTCATTACCCGAACCGGGCGCTACAAGGGTTTCGTACTCGCTGGAATCTTGGTAATGGGCCTGGGCTACTATCTGCTCACTCGGCTAGAGTACGGCTCAACGCAGGCCGAGCTCACTATAGACATGATCGTCGTTGGCCTAGGCCTTGGAGCCGTGCTCCAGACTTACACGCTCATCGTACAGAACGCGACCTCGCGGAGTGATTTGGGCGTCGCCACGGCGACCACGCAGCTCTCCCGCTCAATAGGTGCCACGCTAGGCACGGCCATATTCGGGACCATCATGACCAGCGGGCTGAGAACCGAAGTCCCGAAGTACCTACCTGCCGAGGCCCTGAACGGTCCTCAGGCCGAGCAGTTCTCCGGTGGCTCCGGTGTCGGGTCGCTCCTCGACCCCAGTGCTCTAACCCAGCTCCCAGAGGCGGTAGCTACCGGCATCCGCGAAGGGCTGGCCGCGGCGATGCATCCGGTCTTCGTCGCGGGCATCCCCATACTCGCCGTGGCCTTTGTGGCGTCACTCTTCATCAAAGCGCTGCCGCTGCGCAGCGTGGCCTTCGTAGACGCCGAGAAGGAGATGCTACAGAGCGCCAACCAGAGCGCCTCGGAAGGCGTCTACGAGGGAGCTAACATCACAGATGGAAGCAGGAGCAATCTGGCATTCACTGAGAGTATCCTTGAACACCTAGCTCGAAAGATAGAAAACGTCAACGGTGGGTACCCGAACCTCAACGAAGGCTTCCTAAGGGACCTGAACCCCGATGAGCTGGATACATACCTGGACGATATCGATGCCATGAGTTTAGAAGAGCTTGAGGAGCAGCTCCCTAAGACCCAAGCAGCTTTAGATGCTCTAGAGTCTAAGCTCGAAGAGCTTATGGGCCTCAGGGACGCTACCCTCGTCAGTGCAGCAACTATGGCAGCGAGGCTGTCCGCCCTGAAGCAAGCTGGCTCGCTCTATGATCCGATTGTTAATAGCCAGCCCGCACCGCCCTCGTACGCGCAGCGGGAAGGAGACAGATACTAGATGTGTGGCATCACAGGTTGGGTAGACTTCGAGCGCGACCTTACGAAAGAGCGCACAACCGCGCAAGCCATGACCGACACGATGGCCTGCCGCGGGCCTGACGAGGAGGGACTCTGGATCGCACCGCACGCTGCGCTCGGACACCGCCGCCTCGCGGTCATCGACATTGAAGGTGGCCGCCAGCCCATGGTCGCCGAGGAAGATAAGCGAGTGTCCGCTGTCCTCACCTACAGTGGCGAGGTCTATAATTTTCATGAGCTTCGCACTGAGCTCACCGCACGTGGTCACTGCTTCCGCACCCACAGTGATACTGAAGTCGTGCTACACGCTTACCTGGAGTGGGGCGAGGACTTCGTTACCCGGCTCAACGGTATGTACGCTTTTGCAATCTGGGACGTTCAACGTGAGGAGCTGCTGCTTGTCCGCGACCGGATGGGCATCAAACCACTGTACTATTACCCCACTCCGAGTGGAATACTGTTCGGCTCAGAGCCCAAGGCGATACTTGCCAACCCGCTCGTCGAACCCACTGTCGACATAGACGGGCTGCGAGAGCTGTTGTTATTCGTCAAGACACCCGAGCATGCGATCTTCCGCGGTATGTACGAAGTGAGGCCTGGCCAGCTCGTGCGGGTGCGCCGTGAGGGCATTAGCAAGCGCCGCTACTGGACTCTGGAGTCCCATGAGCATACCGACGACCTCGACACCACCGTGCGCACGGTCCGGGAGTTGCTCGACGATATCGTCGCCCGCCAGCTTATCTCTGATGTGCCGCTTTGCTCGCTGCTGTCTGGCGGCCTCGACTCGAGCGCAATCACCGCACTCGCCGCACTCGCCCTGCGTGAACAGGATGGCGGCAAGGTGCGCTCGTTCGCCGTGGACTTCGCTGGTCACACCGAAAACTTCCAGCCAGACGAGATGCGCGGCACTCCTGATGCCCCCTATGTTGCCGACCTCGCTCGCCACGTTGGCGCCGATCATACCGACATCGTGCTCGACAGCAACGAACTGATGGACCCGCAAGCGCGAGCTGCTGTCTTACATGCCCGCGACTTGCCTACCGGTGTCGGAGACATGGATACGTCTCTGTACCTATTGTTCCACGCTATCCGTAAGCAGTCCACAGTAGCCCTCTCAGGCGAGTCAGCCGACGAGGTATTCGGCGGGTACCGCTGGTTCCACGACCCCGAGGCCGTCAACGCCGACACCTTCCCTTGGCTCGCAGCGTTCCGCCGCGGGCGGGCTCAGGCCGGGCTGTTTGATCCCGATCTGATGAAGCAACTCGACATCGAGGACTACACTGCCGATCGCTATCGTGAGGCACTCGCTGAGGTGACGCATCTACCCGGGGAGAGTGGCTTAGAGAAGCGGATGCGCGAGGTTTGCTACCTGCACCTGACCCGTTTCGTGCAGGCACTCCTCGACCGTAAGGACCGGATGAGCATGGCCGTTGGGCTTGAGGTTAGGGTCCCGTTCTGCGACCACCGGCTCGTCGAGTACGTCTTCAATACTCCCTGGTCGATGAAGACGTTCGACGGCAGGGAGAAGAGCCTGCTGCGGGCCGCGACCCAGGACGTGCTGCCGAGGTCGGTCGCCGAACGGGTGAAAAGTCCGTATCCGTCGACCCAGGACCCGCGGTACGCGGTGGCGCTGCAGCAACAGGCCAAGGAACTGGTGGCCGACCACGACAACCCGGTCTTCGCGATCATCTGGCGGGACTGGCTCGCCGACGCGGTGCAGCTCGACGCGACCGGGATCGACCGGCGGAGCAGGAACGGCATGGAACGCGCCCTCGATCTGGCAACCTGGCTGGACATCTACCGGCCGGAGGTGCGAACGTCCTGACCCTGGGTCGGCCACCGGGCGAAGGGACTCGCGATCATGACGGTCGAGCAGCAGACCGACGACACGGCGCTGGACTTCCTGCTCGCCCTACACCGGCTGGTCCGCAGCCTGCGCCGCTCGGCGGCCGGACCCGGCCTGCACCCGACCCAACTGCTGGTGCT
>JAWWQA010000445.1:0-8441 GCA_033854695.1 Rubrobacteraceae bacterium | reverse complement strand
TGCGTAGCAAACCACGGCGCCCTAGCCCCACTTCGGCTAGCGAACGCCGCTCTATAACCTTGCCTGTAAGTACCGCCGTGATGATCCCAGCTACTGCAAAAAGGCCATACCCCAGTAGTATCTGGCCCATTGCTTCTAACGCATCATTTGACAAGCTCGATACGGAGCTAACGGATAAGCCAACAGGATGTAGTTGGCCAATGATAAGTACAGCTATATCTGCAACAACTGCGACTGATATCGTAACAAGTACAAGCACAATCCCCACGACGAGCAAGCGAGTGAGGGGAAACATAAGGAACCTGCGCATCAAGGACTGCCTCTGTGTGAGCAGCTCGGTAGTCTCTCCCATTTGCTGCTTGGCCGGCTCTCCCATTTTCAACATCTTTTCTCGATCTCCTTCCTCACCCCTTAGTTGGGGCTCGATTCCTACTGCTCTAATCGTGCGGGAAGAGCCTGGTAAGTTAATCGGTGACAAGGATGAACCTTCTATCAACCAAAAGGATTACCCTTCTATCAACCGGTTGGCGACGTGGGTATCGAAGGTGAGCAACAAGTTAGGCGGTGTCTTCTTCACCACCGGCAGTAGAATGAGCCCAAGCGCCAGGCATCTCCTCGAAGAGGCTCTCCATTTCAATGAAGCCTGCGAACCCGTGGTCCATCCGGGTCGACAAGCTCGAGGCGGGCACAGCTACTAATGCGATTCTATGGTCCGAGGTTAGAGCATGACGAAAAACACCAAACAAGATCTACCGATCATTCCGTGCGAGTCCCAGGAGGATTGGGAAGTATGGCTTGAAGAACACCATGAAATATCTGACGGCCTGTGGCTCAAGATCGCCAAGAAGGACTCAGGCCTCGACTCCGTTTCCTACTCAGAAGCGCTCGATGTCGCCATCAGGTATGGCTGGATCGATAGCCAGAAAGCTTCCTTCAATGATAGGTTCTGGCTGCAGCGATTCACACCTCGGAGGCCGAGGAGTAAATGGTCGAAGGTAAACCGCGAGAAGGCAACCGGGCTCATTGAGCAGGGGAAGTAACTCACGTGGCGGTCATCTATGATACTTCTATCATTGGAAGAAGGATGATATCCCCTGCTAAAAAAGGAGCGCTATGAGGACCAAAGACGCGATAGTCGAGAACTGGCTGCCGCGCTACACGGACACGCCGTTGGCGGAGTTCGGTGATTACATTCTACTCACCAACTTTGGTAACTACGTCGAGAAATTTGCGCGACGCTTCGACGTGCCGGTGCGCGGTCTCGACCGGCCGATGCAGACGGCCACGCACGCCGACAGCGGGCTTAGCATCATCAAGTTCGGCATTGGTTCGCCCAGCGCTGCGACCGTGATGGATCTACTGCTGGCGATCAAACCAAAGGGCGTGCTCTTTCTTGGCAAGTGCGGCGGCCTCAAGCGCTCGACCGAGATCGGGCATTTCATATTACCGATCGCGGCGATTCGCGGCGAAGGCACCTCCGACGATTATCTGCCGCCGGAAGTGCCGGCGATGCCGTCCTTTAAGTTGCACAAATTCGTCTCGTCGAAAATCGTCGAGGCAAATATAGACTACCGCACCGGCGTCGTCTACACGACCAACCGCCGCGTTTGGGAACACGACGACCGGTTCAAGGAACGTCTCAAGTCGCTGCGCGTCATCGGCATCGACATGGAGACGGCGACGATATTCGCGGTAGGCGTCGCCAACGAGATTCCGCGCGGCGCGCTGCTTCTCGTCTCCGACGTGCCGATGACGCCTGAAGGCGTCAAGACCGAGCGGAGCGACAGAGCGGTAACCGAGCGCTACGTCGACTTACATCTCGACATCGGCATCGAAGCGATGACCGAAATTGGCGTCAAAGGCGAGCCGATCAAGCACTTCACCTATTAGATGTGGGTTGCCGTAGCCACTCTTCATGGTTGAGGCGTCTTTTTAGTAATGCTAAGTACTCAGATTCGCAAAGGGACGGAAGCAGATAGTCTCTAACTACCGGCGCTCGGGCCAGGCCAAGCGCAGCCCCAAACTTACCAGAACACCACCAGTCAGCCAGCTCAGGCCGTTAGCCAACTTAGGTCGCCTGCTGAGCCAGCCGCAAGGTCCCCGAAAAGTGAGCAATGACGCTGAAGACAACTCAGGTCATTAGCGCGAATGTGCGCCCGAAGGCAAGAAGTTGCAGCGCCACGCCTCGTCCGGCGGTTCCTGACGTCCTTTCCGCTTGACCTAACAAAGCGCCGGCCGCGCCCAACACTATCGGTCGCCCGCTCCAGAACACCGGTAACAACAGCAGACCGAGGAGACTGCAGACGAGGCCCGGCACCGACGGACGGTTGAATCTGACGGCCCACGGGACAAATAAGGAGGTTAAGGATATAAGCTATGGCCCTTGCTCTGTACGAACTAGATAGTACGCCATGGCTTGGCGGTACAACACTCGAGCAGCCCGTCGCGCGCCGCCCGTTACTCCGCTGACCCTCCCGGAAACGTAATGCTCATCATCTGTCCTTTCTCTTGCTGATTGATGGAATCGGCGATAACGCTCTCCGCGGGGTAACCACGCCGGATGCTGTGTCCACAAAAGTTGGGAGCTGCTGGGTTTCAACTCCGCACTGAGAGACGGCACCGCCAGGTGCAGCACGCTCATGCCCATGGAATAAAGCAGACGTGGAAGGGCAATCACAACTTAGCTGGCCGGCTGGCGCTCTGACGGGTGAGACGACCCGCGATGCGGCGCCAGCCGCCAGCGGCCGTAGGCGACGAATGCGGAGAGTAGCCCCACCACCAGCGGGATCAGCGCCAGCGCGACACCACCGCCCGGCACAACGCCCGCCAGCGTGAGCACCGTCGCACCGATCATGATGATAACAAGCCCGACGGCGGCCAGCGGTGTCAGGCCCGGCCGAATGCCCAGGAGCCCGGGGAGGATCAGGCCGATCGCGCCGAGTACCTCTGCCACGCCGAGGAACCGCACGAACAGGCCCGGCAGCGGCATCTGCTCAGTCATCACCTCGATCGGCAGGACCAGCTTCATTGAACCGGTGAACAGAAAGATGAGCGCGAGCAGCACCTGAACGATCCACAGTGCAAAGGTCATGATCGGTCTCCTTTGTGGCGACTCGCCACCGCGTCCCATTTCCATTTATCCCTCCACTTCCTTTCCTGCAGGCTGGTAGGCGAGAACAACGACGCCTGAACTGAACGTCTTTGTTTCTACAAGCCTCAGAATCTTCGTATCGCTTCCGTCTCTAAAGAGACGCTTTCCACTCCCCAAAACAACGGGATGGACCCAGATCCGATACTCATCGATGAGGTCGTGTTGCATCAGCGTCTGTACAAGCTCGCCACTGCCGTATATCAAAATGTCCTGACCAGGCTGCTGCTTCAGCCTGGATATTTCTTCCGCGACGTTCTCTTTGATCAGGCTTGAATTGTTCCACTGAACCTCTTCCAAGGTCGTTGAAACGACGAACTTGGGGAGACTGTTCATTCTGTCAGCGAAACCTGCTTCATCAGTCATCGAAGGCCAGGCAGCTGCAAAGCCCTGATAGGTCACTCGCCCTAGCAGAAGAGCGTCCGACGCAAAGAGCTGATCGTAGGCATACTTCGCCGCGTCTTCGTCGAAGAATTGCATGCTCCAACCGCCGTGCTCGAACTCTTCAGCTCCGCCCGGGTCTTCCATGACGCCGTCCAGTGTCACGTACATCGATAGGACTACTTTTCTCATAGAGACCTCCTTCGTTCGCCCCTGCATCTAACCCGCCTCCGTATCAGCCATGTTTGCCATTGACGCTCTCCCGGTACTTGTTTACGCCGGCCACCGTGACGTCGGCGGCGCCCGCCTCGAGCGGCTCCCTGGTGCGCCCGGCGAGGAAGACCGCTGCCCCCTCGCGGGCGAAGGCCCGGGCTGCCGATCGCCCCTCCTGCTGCGTAGATCACGTTCTTGTTCTCAAGCAGCATTTTCGTCTTCCTTTGTCTGTCGGGTTGTCTGGTGTGCGAGATATGGCGCAGCAAGTCTCAACAGCGCCGCGGCGAGAACAGCAGCGAGGGCGACGAAGATTGCACTCAGGAGGAAAGCGGCGTGGTAGCCTGCGTTGAGGGCGGCCACCGGCTCGCTCCCCGCGCCTCTGAGACCCTCGGTCCGGGAAGCCGCGACGCTGGCGAGCACCGCCAGGCCAAGCGCCCCACCTAACTGCTGGGCGGTGTTGACAAGCCCGGACGCCAGACCGGCATCGCGCTCGGGCACGCCGCTCACGGAGGCCAGGATCACCGTGAGGAAGGCAAACGAGGCCCCGAACCCCAGTAGGAGCATCCCCGGCAGGACATCCACAAAGAAGTTCCCCCCGACCGGAGCACGTGCGAAGAGCAGCAGCGAGACAGCGAGCAGCGCCATCCCGACCACCAGCATCGGCTTGACCCCGAAGCGGTTGACCACCTTTGCGGCAGCGCTGTAGGAGAGGGCCCCCAGGACGAGCATCGCGGGCAGGAAGGCCAGGCCGGTCCGTAGCGAGCCGTAGCCCAACACCCGCTGTAAGTAAAGGGCGCTGAAGAAGAACCATCCGAAGACCCCCGCTACGGTGAGTACCATGGCCACATTGCTGACCGTCAGGTTGCGCGAGCGGAAGATGCCAAGCGGGACCAGCGGAACCCGCGTTCGCGCCTCGACGGCGACGAAGAGGCCCATGAGTGACGCGGCGACCGCCAGGAGGGTGACGGTCTGCGCTGAGGTCCACCCGACAGTATTGGCCCCGACGATGGCGTAGACAGTCGCCACGAGCGAAGCGGTCACAAGCAGGGCGCCAGCAAGATCGAACCCGCCGTCCACGTCCGCGCTCTCGCCGCGACCGGCGTCCAGCAGCGGCCGGCAAAGGGCCAGAGCAACGATACCGATGGGGAGGTTGACCAAGAAGATCCAAGGCCACCCGAACGTACCTACGAGGACCCCGCCCAGGAGCACACCGATAGTCCCCCCGCCGGAGACCACGCTCCCCCAGATGCCCATCGCCCTGACTCGGTCGGCGGGCTCGGTGAAGGTGGTTATGATTATCGAGAGCGCCGCCGGTGCGATGATCGCCCCACCCAACCCTTGCGCTGCGCGCGCCGCGATCAGCAACGCCTGCGAGCCCGCGAGCCCACAAAGGAGCGAGGCGAACGTGAAGAGAGCGAGCCCGACCATGAACACCCGTCTCCTGCCGAAGAGATCTCCGGCCCTGCCGCCGAGGAGCAGGAAGCCGCCAAAGGTCAGGAGGTAGGCGTTGACCACCCACGACAGCGAGACTTCAGAGAACCCCAGGGAGCTCTGGATGACGGGCAACGCCACGTTCACGATCGTGCCATCGAGGACGATCATCAGCTGTGCCGCGCATACCAGCAGCAGCGCCAGCCAGCGCTTGCGGTCGTCCCCATCGGGCGCCGGTGCTCCTTTGCTTTTGAGGATGCGACTACCCTCCACGTATGACTCCTCGCCTCCGGTCACCGACGTCAGGGCAATAACCCCTCCCCTCGCAGACTTCGAACTCATTTGCCTCCCGTTCATCGGGGTTGCAATCATCTGGTTGCAGCATACAACAAGAATCCTGAAATCCAATCAGTAAATTTTATAGAACAACTGATTGAACGCGAATCAGGACTCCTGGTGGTAGAATCTTGGGTATGGCAACCAAGCGCACATACTGCGACGGATGCGCGGCGGCGCACGCCCTCGACATCGTCGGCGAGCGCTGGGCGCTTTTGGTCGTCCGCGAGCTGCTGCTCGGTCCCAAGCGCTTCACCGACCTGCGGGCCGGCTTGCCCAGCGTGAGCCCTGACGTCCTCGCTCGGCGCCTGCGTGAGCTCGAGCAGGCCGGGGTCGTGCGGCGCCGCAAGCTGGCCCCGCCGGCGGGCTCTCGGGTCTACGAGCTGACCGACTGGGGCATGGAGCTCGAGCCGGTCATCACCCAGCTAGGCCGCTGGGGTGCTCGCTCCCCGTCGCTGCCCCTCGACGCTGAGATGAGTATTGATTCCCTCGTCCTCGCGCTCCGAACGATGTTCGACCCGCGCGCCGCGGACGTCCTCCGAGCGAGCTACGAGCTGCGGCTTGGCGAGGACCGCTTCCGCGCCGAGGTGGCCGACGGCCACCTCGAGGTAGTCCGTGGGGACGCAGAGCGGTCCGAGTCGACCATCGAGACCGACCCCGGCACGCTGGCCGCGCTGGTCTTCAAAGGTCGCCAGCTCGACGAGGCGCTGCGCTCCGGGGATCTGAAACTCGAGGGCGACAGGTCGGCAGTTGCGCGCTTCCTTACCCTCTTCTCGCTACCCGAGCCGGTCCATCCTCCACCGTTGCCAGACCCTGCTCGGCAGCTCCAGGGGTAAGAACGCCTACCGGGTCGTCCGCTCTTTGGGCTGCGACTCTCAGACGGCACGCATCGCCATAAAGCGCTTCAACGAGGGAGGCCTCCAAGAGGCTTTACGCAAGCGCTCTTCGAAGCCAAAGAAGATTCGAGCCGCCTTCGAGGGGTTCTCAGCCCGCTCGCGCTCGATCTGCCGATCTGCACGAGCCGGGTATTGGCGGCATTGTTGCCAACCTCAGGAGGCCGCAACTACAGGGCGATGCTGGGGCACACTCTGAGCAAATTGAAAAAAGTCATCGGGGTCGCGGTCACGCTTGATGCGAACCAGGCGATCAAGGTTGTCACCATAGTAGGCGTGCGCTGAGTCAGCCTGCGTGCGGTCGATAAAGTTCTGGTAGGCGTACTCAGTCGTGTATGCCCGCATTCCATCGGCAAACCCCTCAACCCAATCAATGTTTGCCTGCCCCGTGCTCTCAGAGTCGCTGCTGGACCAGGAGCTGTCTATGGCCAAGAGGAACTGCGAGTCGCGATGCACGTAGACTGTCTTTTCTTTAGGGATGCCTGAGATGGCACCACCGAGAGCGAACATGGCAAAGCCGCCACCGTCGTCGTTCGAGCTTCCCGGCCAACCGGCAACCTGCCGGAGCAACTCTTCGATCCCCTGCTCGGGCAGTGCTTGCTGGACGAAGGCCGACTTGACCTGAAAGCGGTCGATGGGGGTGTTGTGAAAGAAATAGTCCTTGGCCTGCCAGAAAGTCATGTCCTCGATGACTTTCTTCGTCGGCTCTGCCAGACGCAGTACCGGCTCCAGTATCTCGAGAAGTTCCTCGCGCGGGCCGAAGTGCTGACCCAGAGCATTTACATTCGCCGCACTACGGCCGCCGCCGTCCTGCCCTGAACGTCCGCCGCCCATACGGCAGGAGAAGTTATCCGGCGCTTGCAGGGCGATCTCTTGTAGTGCTGGAAGCACCTTCTCTCCTTCTTCGAGATCCCACTGGAGATCGTAGATCGACACGTCCTCGACCGGAGTTGCCTGAAAGGTGTAAGAGATATTGACGCCGAAGTTGCCTCCGCTACCCCCTCGACAGGCCCAGAACAGATCCTCGTTCTCTTTCTCGTTGCAGGTGAGTATCTGCCCATCGGCCGTGACGATCTCGGTCTCCATCAGGCTGTCGCATGTCAGCCCGAGCTTGCGAGAACTAAAGCCGATCCCGCCTCCCAGAACCAGTCCGCCGATCGCAACGGTCGGACACCGCCCTGCAGAGATGGCTGCCTCGTGCGGCTGGAGCTCGGCGTAGACATCCGTATTGCGGGCACCTACCTGCACTGTTGCTACTCTTGTAGCATCGTCGACGTCGACGCTCCTCATCTGACCCAGGTCGACCAGGAGCCCATCGGTGGTCGAGTAACCGGCATAGTTGTGTCCTCCCGAGCGTATGGCGACCGGCACATCGTGCTCACGCGCCCACAGGATCGACTCGCGCACGTCGGAAGAGTCGAGACAGGAAAGCGATCCCCTGAGGGCGCACATCCTCATAGCGGCGATTGAAGGGAAGGTACAGGGAGTCATAGGCGTCGTCGCTTGGGCGTACAAGCGGGCCTTGAAGCCTTTGGGCGAGCTCATCCCAGATGGTGTCGCTAGAGCTTGTGCCTCCACACCCGCTCAGAAGTCTGGCCTGAGAGAGAATGGTGAGACCCAGGGCGGCTTTTCCTGCACGTCGAAGGAACTGCCGGCGCGTCATAGTAGAGGTTATGAAGTTAGTCGTCCTACTAGCACGCCTTACCATCCAGTGTCTCCCCTTTCGGTTCGGTAGCCAGGCTGTCTCGAGTAGAAGCCCTTAACTTTGCGCTCCCGCCTCGCGGCAGGTCCGCCTTTTGATCCTAGCGATAAGTTTATCGGCAATAAGAGCTTGCGCGGATAGGCTCGCTACTTTTCACATTTTCCGATTCTCCGAACGATCAAATCGGCTCCTCATCGACCGTTGACACATTCGCTACCCGCCTATCCGCGCAGCCTCTTATAATACTCAAACCGGCAGTAAGGTAAAAGTTAACCTTTAGGGTTATGCGACCGGAGGAAAGCCAAAAACCGACAGAACCGCTGACTCCACCGGTCCA
>JAWWQA010000444.1:0-2817 GCA_033854695.1 Rubrobacteraceae bacterium | reverse complement strand
GAGTCTCGGCCTTCGACTTCTACCAGCCTCCATCCGGCCTACTGATAAGGCGGTGGAATCGTTTTCTGTCCCTCCATCGGACCCGGCCGACCGGACCGCGAGTCGGCGAACGCCGCGCCGCTCGCTACGATCGTCCCCTCATAGCTGCCGTTCGACCATGTACCCTTTTCTTACTTGTCGGCATGTGGCACGCCAATCCGCGTTCGTCAGCGATCTGCACAGCGCCTTGGCTTGCGCGTCGCTACCGTAGAAGAAAATGAGCTGTCTAGCCGCCGCGGCTAAGCAGGTGAGTTGAGCCACGGCGTCTTGGCCTTGCATGCACTGCTCGCGGATGTATTCGGTCTGGGCCTCCTCGGTATCGGGGTTCACTGTACTCATCGACGCGGCCTGATTCCCCAAACCGATGTAGCATGAGGGCGGGAAACCTTCCTCGACCTTCCCGCAGAGATCGAAGACCTTGGCGAAGTCGCTGTTCTGCTTCTCTAGGGCATAGCCGGCGTGTTTGGAATAACACTGATGCTTGTACTCAGTCTTCACTTCGGGGCATGGGTAAAAGGGCTGATCGGGATCGAGATACTTCGAGGGACTTTCCGGGTTGTCCTCGTTGATTATGTTTTGCATGAACACCCCCCCGGAACACAAATCCCTCCCGAACTCGTCCGCCAACGCATCGCACGCATCGAGCGACTCGAACACTTCGTTCTGATAGAGCCCCATGAAGCCATGACCCAGCCCGTGCGTGCAGTTGCGATAATTCAAAGACTGGTTTTCCTTGTTGCGTAGGTCGGCGCAAATTTTGTCGGCTTCGTCGAGGATGTTCTGTTCCCCGATGTTCGCCACGACGGTCTCCATGGCCCCGTGGTAGTAGCCCGACGCGCAGAAGTTATCGCCCTGGCTATACGTACTAGATACATCGTCGCCGTAGAGGTGCGCGGCAGCACGACCGATGACGTGGGCCATCTGATGGCAGTTGTCTTTTACGAACTGCTCCTTCGTGAATCGGTCCTTCAGATCTGCGAAGGCGGCTTTGACTCCTGAGTTGTAAACCAACTGCTGATAGCGCTCTTGGTAGCAAGAGTAGTCGTTGGCTCTGGCACCCGAGCAATCCATGAGCGTAGAAGAGCCGGTATCTACGAGCGAAGGGCCGATAAAAGAAGGCCCGAAAATGATGATGCTCGCTGCTATTAGCGCTGAGACGTTCAGAATGCCAAACGGCAGCAGCCACCATCTGTTGAACTCAGCCCCGACATACTTTCTAGAGGCGATCGACTCGCGCCAGCTCTGCTTGGTGTACATCCCCTACTGGTATCCATCCTCTCTTGTAGCTGCACTACAACCGCGGCATTATCTCGTTTTCTTCCAAGTTTTGACAACCTGCCCTAGCAGACGTTGCTTCGTTGCCTCTATTCACCCTATTGCCGAGAAGGCGAATTCTCGGAAACCCGCCCCGAGTTCTAGTTGAGAGCTCCTAACGTAGTCCATTTGGATCATGTACGTCCCCTGTGTTGGAGTGCATTATTCCCCTGACAGAACTAACTAGAAGGGGTAGGGGAGACGCATGGTAACTAACTGTGGCGATCGGCGATTAATGTCACTGGGGCTTTTTGCGTTCATGCTTGTGCTTGTGTTGGTAAGCGGATGTGGCGGAGGCAGTGGTCAGGAAAATACCCCAGCAGATACGACCACTGCCGGAGAGGGCGAGCAAACGTCCGAGGATGCTCTCGACGCAGCGTTGGAGAAGTCCTTCCAGGAGAGCGAAGCACCGGGGGTAGTAGCCGCGGTGCAGACACCCGAGTACACGTGGATACGCGCCCTGGGGGTAGCGGACCGCGCTTCCGAGGAACCGATGGCGCCCGACGTGCATCACCGGATCGGCAGCGTTACCAAGACCTTCACTGGCACCCTGCTCCTCCAAGCCGCCGACGAGGGGCTCCTCTCTCTAGACGATACGATCGACCGCTACGTTGACGGAGTTCCCAATGGGGACAAGATCACGCTGAGTCAAATGGCCGACATGACCAGCGGGGTCGCCAACTACTCGGAGACTGCGCAGTTTGATGACGAGCTCACCTCCGACCCATACCAGGTCTGGAAACCTGAACAGCTGGTGCAGATCGGCCTCAAGGATTCCCCTCTGTTCGATTCCGGCACCAAGTGGCACTATTCCAACACCAACACCGTCCTTCTCGGTCTCGTCTTAGAACAGGTGACTGGCGAAACCATCGGCCAGCTCTACCGCGAACGGATCATCGAACCACTCGGCCTCCAAGACACCTCCTTCCCCAACGGCGCGGATACCTCCCTTCCCAATCCGCATGCCCAAGGCTACACTCTCGAAGGCCAATCCTCTGGAGCGGAGCCCGTAGACGCTACTGATTGGAACGCCTCCTGGACATGGGCAGCCGGTGAGATGATCTCAACTGTAGATGACTTGCTGGTCTACGGGCGCGCACTGGGTACCGGAAAAGGTCTGCTCTCAGCCGCACAGCAGGACAAGCGGCTAGACTCGTTTGTCAATAACGTGCCGCCGCTCAACCAAGCGCCGCTCAACGGCGACGTTGGCTACGGCCTCGGGCTCGCTAGCGATCATGGGTGGATCGGTCATAACGGCGAGCTACCCGGCTACAACACCTACCTCTTCTATCATCCGGAACTCGACGCCGTAGTGGCAGTGGAGGTTAATAGCGATATCTCCTCCGGGGACTGCCCCGAGAACAAGCCGACCATGACGGAAGGGGCGCAGGGCATCCCCTGCGCTGAACCAGCAGATCGCATCTTCAGAGCGCTTGCCGAGGCGCTAGGCAAGCCTGCGCCGGC
>JAWWQA010000443.1:0-6977 GCA_033854695.1 Rubrobacteraceae bacterium | reverse complement strand
CCATCGCCATCGCCATCGCTAGCGCTTAAGGCAGGTTGAATAAAGGGCTGGGACCAACAAGTGTCTCGGCCCTTTATTCACTAGATTGCCGAGAAAAACAATTCTCGGAGACTCGCCAATCCTGGAGGGCATAGAAGAGGACCGGAGCTGCTAAGCCCCGATCCCCTTTCGATAACCACTCAGCAGCAGCACGCCGTCTGCTCCTGCTACTCTAGCCTATGCTCTGACTGCCCCCTTGGCCTACCCCTCCGCCGCCGCCGCTGCTTCTGTGGTGGCCCTTGTGGTGGCTGCAGCCCTGGTGGCGGTGGGGTAGGCGCGCTATTGACTGCGACGCTCACCGTAGCAATGTTGCTCTCAGCTGCGCCGTGGGTGGCCTTTATAGGTGAAGCTGTCACTGCCAGAAAAGCCCGGATTCGGTGTGTAGGTGAACGAGCCATCAGGATTTAGCGTTAGCGTGCCGTTGTTCGGGTCGGTGACCTTCACCGCGGTCAGGTTCGCTAGAGTATTAGGGTTAGTATCGTTGCTAAGGACGCCAGGAGCAGGGACATTCAGGGGCTGGTCCTGGGTTGTGCTGTAGGAGTCGTCATTGGCCACCGGCGGCAAAGGCGTGGTGTTCAGTAGCACCGTGACGTTGTTTGAGTTGGCATTCGTTACAGCCAGGTCGGGCTTGCCATGGCCATTGAAGTCTGCACTTGTGATTCCAAAGGGGAACGATCCCGCGGGGAAGGGACTGCCAGGGGCGGGCGCGAAGCTTACAGTAGTGGCAGCCGACGCCGGGCAGCTTACTAACACAAGCCCCGCTGTGGCGGCAGCAGCCACGCCAAGCCCTACTGTTAAGGTCAACAACAACCACTTATGCGAAGGTCGGGTTAGCTTTTCTGAGAACACTTTGGGTATCGCCTTTCTCTAAGATGGTGTATTCGAGGCGCCCAAAACGATGGCAACTACTACCTGAGTTGCCGCTAAAATGAATTCTCGGCAACTGCTTAGGATCTTCAGCGTACTATACGATTGTATGTGTCATACAAGCAGGGTTTAAAGATGGAGGAGATGCCCAAGGATCGCCCAGTAGACCGCCCTTCCAAGAGAAAGGGCGGAGGCTTCGTGGAGTTCTTGGTTATACTCCTCATCGCCTTCGCCTTAGTCTTCGGTTTCGTGCGCCCGTTCGTCGTCGAGGCTTTCTACATCCCTTCGGAGAGCATGGTCCCTACCCTTGAAGTAGGAGACCGAGTTTTTGTCAACAAGTTCATCTACCGCTTCCACGAGCCCCAGAGGAGCGACATCGTAGTCTTCAAAAGCGTTGAGGGCAGCGTCGAGGGAGGGCAAGAGGATTTGATAAAGCGTGTTGTAGGGGTACCAGGAGACGAAATCTCACTTCAAGATGGAGTGCTCTTTGTCAATGGACAAGGCCAAGAGGAACCTTACATTAACCAACAGTCTCCGGACAGTAGTTCCTTCGGGCCAGTAAGGGTGCCAAAAGGCGAAGTATTTGTGATGGGCGATAACCGGACCAACTCCCTTGACTCACGATTTTTTGGGCCAGTCCCTCTGGAGAACATCGAGGGTAAGGCTTTCTTGATCTTCTGGCCACCAGGGCACATCAGGCTCCTCTGACCCTGAAGGAGTGAGCCCTAGGTCCCTAGAAGGTGTCCTTGGAGAGTCGCACAGAGCCGAAAGTAGCTGCTTCTCACCTACCACTCGGTAGGAATGCCGGCGTAGCAGTGGACAGCCTTTCTTGAGGCTGTCCACTGTTTCTAGACATTACCACCCTCCGTCTTTACCAGCTCTCGGGGCTCCACCCTGAGCCCCTGGGCTAACCTGCGGATGGTCGAGGGTTTGGCAGGACGTAGCTTATTCTCCAGCCTGCTTATTGCGTCTTCTGAGACCCCCGTCATCTTGGAGAGGGCACGCTGGGTCAGCGCTTGTTCTAACCTTAGTTGCCGTAGCCTAACGCCGTCTACCTCTGGGTACCTGCGCATCTCGCAACCTCACGCGCTAACCAATTCGTAGTCCCCTGCTCTTACTGCCCACGCCGCTTTGAACAGTCTAGCCGTATTTCTTTTGGGTCTTGGGCTTACTCTCTTACAACAGCTCTGTTCTGCATGGTCCACCATCACTACCGCAAACCGCATTAAGCCTTCGACTTCTTACATCTTCTCCCACACAGGAATCGTGGGAAAAGAAGTAGGAGCTGGTAGAACTCTTCTTACCGGCTCCTACTTCCCGTATGGGACAAGGCTTATTACTAGCTTACTACTCTACTGGGTCTTCTGCACAGTTGTCGACTTGGTCGTTGCTCCTCCAGGAGTGACAGTGGTAGTGGGTCCTGTGGTGGTCTCCTTGGGCTGCGTGCTAGGGCTACTCTGCTTCTGAGTGGTATCCCCGCCACCACCGCAACCGGCTAGCAGTACTACGGAGAAAACCAAGACGATCGCCACAACAAGCAGTCTCTTCGTTCCTGCCACCGTGGTGATTCTCAAAGACAACCTCCTCTATTTCCTCAGCACGATGTCCGTCTTAGGCATCGCTACTCCAGTTCAGCATGCACGGCAGTCTAGCGTGGAAGAATAAGAAACCGATGAGTGAATAATAAGAAATCGTTAAGAGGGGAAGGATTCCGGTCACTACCACCGCTGTCACCATGCTATCACCGAGATGTAGGGCTAGGAGCCTGCCAAGGAGTTTATCCGAAGGTCGGGGCGTAGCAGCTCCGGTCCCTTATTCACCGGGCTGCCGATAAGGAGCAATTCTCGGAAACCCATATCCAAGATCCTGCATAAGAATCGATCCCGCCCTCCGAGATCGGCATAACTCCGTCGCCAATGAGGTACGCTTTATCACAACATCTTGTGGATACGTATAATTATTCAAGGATCTCTCTGTCGCCGCCGCCGCTAGTGTCCTACTCTGCCGTACATGACCGGTCAAGCCGCCGACCAAGACGAGCTTCGGACAATCATAAGGGTACTGCGAGACCAGGTAAGTTACCTGCAAGAGGTCATCCGCATCCGCGAGGAGGAGATCCGCCGTCACCAACATCTCCTAGCAGCAGCTCTCGAACGTGTCCCGGCCATCGAAGAAGCACCCTCAGAGCAGCGAGAATTGCCTGTGTTGACCCCCTCGGGGGTAAAGGGTAATGGTGACGTACCCCCAGAACTGGAGGAGCGCTCTTGGTGGCGGAGGCTGTTCGGAGGGTATTGGCAACCTACCAGTGGTGCTTCTAACGCGCGAGGATGGCTCCTGACGGGTGCGGAGGGCCCAGGTAGTTATACGAAAGCAAGAAAGATACCCGACGGAGGGGGGAGAATATGCCGCCGATACTAAAGTGTATTTTACCTAGGGACCACTGGATATGGAATAGGGGCGGAGAAGAGGGAGTGTATTGGACCATACCCTCTGGCGACTTCCCCCCTCCCTAAGTCCCGAGGGTACGGTCCGGTACACTCTGCTGTTTATTAATAACACCCCGAAATATAGACCACAAGATGAACCTTTTTTAAGAAGTGCAACGCTAGATCTCTACCTCACCGTTCATCAGAAACCGTTTATTTATGCTATTTCGTGGGATGTTGGAGGAAGACATCACTACCTGTTGTGCTCCCGTCAAATCACACTTTTTTGTGGGCAAGACTTGTTCTAAGCTATAGGTCGATGAGGCCAACTAACGACCAGCCAACAACCAAACGACCGACCGACCAGGTGACCACCCTACGTGTGACGGTCCCGGAGGCGGGAGTGATCTTGGGCCTCTCTGAGGATGCTGTTCGGTCTCGCCTTAAGCGTGGCACACTGGCTAAGGAGAAGGGGCGCGACGGTACGGTATTCGTTGTGCTAGGAAGCGATAAGACCGCCAACCAACCAACGACCGGGCAACCGCCCGACCAATCCACTCTGGTTGAGGTCCTGAGGGATCAGGTCTCGTTTCTACGCCAGCAGCTAAATGAGGAGCGGGAAGCTAACCGAGAGAACAGGCGTATCATTGCCGGATTGGTCCAGCGAGTCCCTGAGCTAGAAGCCGCTCCAGAGCTGCGAGAATCCCCTAAGACGGTCTCGAATGAGGGAATTAAGGCTACTATGGCGCCCCTGGAGCCAGAGCAGCGTCGCTCGTGGCTCTATAGGTTCTTCTTCGGGCCGTAATAGTATGGGTTTAGAGCCAGAGCTACAACAGAACCTGTTGCGACTGCCGGAGGTCGTGCAAGAGGACAATGGACTTGCGTAGGAGAAGCAGGAGAAGCAGGCGGCGCGGGCGAGGTGTAATCTTCTGGATCCTTTTGCTAGTAGTGATGCTCTTTCTCGTCGCCGGTTTCCTACTCTACTGGAATCAGATTAAGGACCTTGACACAATCGTCACGACGCCCGGGCCGACCGAAGTGGTACAGGAGGAACCTACCACGGTTGAAGAGACTTCCTCTCCTCTAGAGGGGGAACCTACCATAGCCGAAGGGACGACCGGCTCCCCCGAAGAGGAGAACGGGGTGCGGGTGGTCGTCAGCGTAGTGAGCGCTGGGGGTGTAGGGCTAAGTATTCTGGAAGATGGGCAACTCGTTTACGACCAGGTGGCTAGTCCGGGTTTCTTCGAAGAGTTCCAAGCCGAGGAAGCGGTCACTATTACGGCTGCCGATGGCGGAGCTGTGCAGGTAGGGGTTGGCGGCGAGAACCCAGAACCCCTTGGCGCGAGCGGCGAGTGGACTACTCGCACCTTCACAGCCGAATCCTAGAGCTAGCGCTTCTAAAGTTTCTATAGCAGTCACTCTACCCCTCCTAAAGGAAGGATTCAGCCTCTACACCACTACATGTAGAGTGGTCAGAAAATAAAAATACAATAAATTGTGTGTAGCAGTATTTAAGTGTTATTAATTTTCGAGTACACTGCTGAAGAGTATGAGTGTAGCCGCTCAAAGAGGCTACGAGACCAACAAGGAGGGGTAGAGTGACGACGCATAGGATCTGGATCATTCTCTTAGTAGCGGTTGTAGTAACAACCCTCATGCTGGCGGGCTCCGCTGTAGCGGAGCCTGATTCTTATTCAAGTATCTGCTTATCAGACCCATCCGGCCAGCAAGCGTGTGATAGCAGCTCAGACCCAAACGTCTGCATTGTCGACGCTAGTATAGTTTACGATAAGGCTATCTGTGATCAGATCGCTCAACGCGCACGAGAAGATGCCTATCTTAGAGCACAAGAAGCTGCAACCCAGAATATAGCTCCCCCTGTGAATACTCCCCCTGTGACCCCTGTAACCCCAGTAACCCCAGTAACCCCTGTAACTCCTGTGGCCTAAACCCAAGAATAGCTTGGGACACTAGTGGAAAAAGAAAGGGCCGGGGTGCCATAGCCCCGGCACCTTTTATGCCCTGAGTTTCCGAGAATTCCCAGAAACGGCAATCCGCCTTCCAGCGCTAGGTACCCGCTCTTATGCTTGCGAACTGTGCAGTCTAGGTCATAAAGGGGGTGGTGAATTTCAGCACCCACAAAGTTGTCATTAACCTTCCAAGGTGCCTTCGACGTGTAGATCAGCCGCTTCTTAGAGGTTAGACCTCACCTGGAGAGTAAAGCGAGGGCTCTCTCGCACCAGCCGCGTACTTCGGGGTTCACGGACATGTGGGGCCAGTCTTCGAGACCGTACCAGCCCACCTTATCCTCGCTGTAGTTCTGGTGGATCTCGGTGGGGCCGGTAGGCTTTGCAAAGTAGATCAAATCTATGTGCTGGTGACCCGGCCCGATGTTCTCGAGCTGCACTCCTGCGGGACGGTGGAGCTGCACGGGGTCCGAGATGTCCTCGCGCTTTTCGCCGATGAGCTCTACTTGCAGGCCGGTCTCCTCGAAGACTTCGCGGACGGCCGCGTCGTCGGGAAGCTCGTCTCGTTCTATGTGGCCACCCGGTGGTAGCCACATGCCGAGCTTGCGATGGAGATGCAAGAGCACCTTGCCCTCCCATACCACGAAGACCGCGACCGTAAAGTGCCTGCCGGTGCATTCCGCTTCCACCTTTTCAGGGTACAACACCTTGCCCCTCCTACGTTTCACTCGCTCTACCGAAAGCTTTTCCCGCTCGGTGGGGAAATTTTGGATCTGATGGATTGAGACCGCGCCAGGTTTTCAGGTCGGGCGAAGATTGGAACCTGTTTGCTTTACTCGGGCCGTAGTCTCAGGGGAGTTGCGCCTGGCATTCGGGTCGGAGGAGGATGGGAACTGCCTGCTCTCAAACCCGACAACGCCGGTGGCAGGGCCGCTGGCGAGGAACCGGCAGCCACCGACGATGGAAGGAGCCCTATGCCCGGAATTGTGGACCTGGTGCAGCAGCACGAGTCCTCCGGTGAACGTCAGACGAAGATCGTCGATGTGCTGGTGGACGCATTCTCCGAGCTCATGGTCGCGGACCCCGATGCGTTTCGGCACAAGTTCCGGAAGATGGCCGCCGGCCCGTTTGCCTTCTATCGCGGCAGCGCGCCCCTGTTCTATGCGGATATGGAGGGAGAGGAGGACCGTTGGGCGGATGACCGCACCAGTCGCGTCTGGATTCAAGGTGACCTGCACGCGGAGAACTTTGGCACCTACATGGCCGGCGACGGGGTGTTCGTCTTCGACGTGAACGACTTCGACGAGGCCTACCTCGGTCACTTCACCTGGGACATCAAACGGATGGTCGCGAGCGTGGCCCTGCTAGGGTGGATGAAGGCTATCTCGGACGCCAACATCGCGTGGCTGATCGAGACGTACGTCCGGACCTACATGCAGCAAGTGCGTTACTTCGTCGACAGCGACCGCGACCAGGAATACTCGCTGCGGCTGGATACCACCGACGGTGAGGTCCGGAAGATGTTGCTGAAGACCCGGCTGAACACCCGCGTCGACCTGCTCGACAAGACGACCCTGATCGACGAGGGTTTCGATCGGCGGTTCCGGCGCGGTCGCGGAGTCCGCGAGCTCGACGACGCCGAACGGGCCAGGGTACAGTCCGCCTACGAAGCGTACCT
>JAWWQA010000442.1:0-7817 GCA_033854695.1 Rubrobacteraceae bacterium | reverse complement strand
AGGTAACGGGGTAGGAAGATCCTGCGGGTATTTCCGGAGTGTCGAATAAGCCTTCTAGAGACACCATGTGCGCCACGCTGTCATCATTAACGAACGTGAGCGGCGTTCCCGAAGCGACCTCCACCTGCGCCGGATCGAAGGCATTGGCAGCAATTCTCACCGTCGGTGCGTTCTGGGCAGACGTTGCTTGTCCACTTGAATCTGGGCTCTGCGCCAAGGCGATGGACACGAAAACGAGCACACCCATCGCTGCTCCTAGCGCTCCTACTGCAATAATTTTCTTCAAGGTTCCCCCCTCTGTAGTTTTCTCCACACCAACTGGGAGTTGCTCAGTGTGTCTTCGTAACAGCATTCATAATAATAGCAAACACGCAAGGAGGATAATATCCTTCAAAAGGAGGATTTTGTTGACCAAAAGTGTGATTTACGGTATGGCCTAACGCGCTAAGAGCGTGATGCCTCTGAGATTTGTGCGTGCACTGCAGCGATTATTTATTCAGCCCCCCCTCCATCTAGTAAGGAGCCTCCCCTGAGAGACCGGCTACCTAGAGGCCATTAGGACCGGGGCAAACCTGAGATTGTTTTTTGCACGTTGTTCAGGGGGACAACTCCTTAGCCCAGACGGGGAGGTTTCCTACAAGCACATAGACAACCTCTTACCTGAGGATCGCTCAGAGAGGGTAGCCGCCGAAGGGGCGCGGGTGGAATAGGTTACTGAACGGACGCGCTCCAGAGACTTTCCCTGAGTTTTCGAGACTCAACCTTCTCAGCAACCTATTCCGTTTACAAATATAACGGCCAATTTTTGAGGTCACCCTGCCCATCGCCCCGCCAGTCTCAGGGCTGCAAAAACCTCGCTCCAAAACCGGCCAAAGCTCGCCCCTACTCACCGAGCACACCTTACACTCTCCATCATTCACGGCATCGCTCGGGAAGGAGAGTCAAGACGAATGTACTCCGGCGACGATGACGACGAAGGTGGCAAAAGCGCAAGAAGAAGAAGGGCGGCGATCCTTTGGGGTGGGCCCAGAGTACGGTCAGCGACATGCTCAGAAACACCGTCTACAAAGGGGTTGGCTACTACAACCGTACAAAGAAGGTGGACGCTACCCAGCCGTGGATGCAAAGGGGCTACAAGGACAGAAGACCTGGCAACCTCACCTCCAAGACCTTAAGGCCCAAAGAGGAGTGGATACCGCTCAGGGTTCCGGCAATCATAGATCCACAGACCTGGGATTTGGCCCAGGAGCAGCTCAAAAACAATCGCCACAGAGCTGCTCAGCGCAACAACAAAAAGCATCACTATCTCTTGAGGAGTTTGCTTGTCTGCGGCCGCTGCGGCAGGAGGAGGAGGAAGTCATCGAGCTTTCAGCGCTTAGAGAGCGGCGTGAGAGGATAGAAGAGCACGGGCAGACGCTAAGAGAGCGGCTCAAAGAGATCGAGCAGCGGCGGACGGACCGGGAGCAAGAGCTGAGACTGCTAGAGGGAGTGGAAGAGTTCTTAGCGAGCGTCTGAGAGGCGCTCAAAGAGCCTTCATTTGAGACCAAGCAGAAAGTGTTGCGGTTGGTGGTGGATCGCATAGTGGTAGAGGATTCGAAAGTGGTAGTCCATCACGTGGTGCCCACTGGCCCCGTTAATTTGCAAACGGAACGTCAGTTCGTGATAGAAGCAACCCGCATTAATAGATTCTGGGTCTTTGTACGAGTCTAGGTAATTTGCTCTAGAAAAAGATGGGGAATCTAGGTTAACGTGGCTAAGAGCATCCTACCGAAACGGCAACCGGTGCCCGCATTGCTCAGTGATATGCCTTAATGGAAGATAAAGAGCGAGCGCCGGTTGTAATAAACAGCATCATACACTCTTCGTCTGGTCGGTGCAGTAACCTAGGCGGGGTCTCTAAAGCCCCTGCAGCACCACCGCTGAGATAGCAAGCGCGGCCACTGTAAAGACGAGGGCACCCGCCGCAAGCATGCGGGCTCCCAGGAAGTAGCCGACCACCGCCAGTGTAAATGCCAGAAATGCGACCGGCAATACGCTATTCACGAACTCTTGAGAACCAGCTATGGCGGCCGCCATCGCCGCGATATCTATAAGTATGGCACTCCCGGCCGCGCCTGCTCCCAAGAAGGACCGGAGCGATCGCTTAGTATCCTCGCCGAGGCTCCCTTGCGGGTCCCCGCCCTCGCCGTTCCCGCCACCTTGCTGGTTCTCGTTTGCCATACTCAAAGAGGCCTCCTTCCCACGCTTTTTGTGCCGAACCTGACGGCGCTTCGACTGTTGTGCCTCTGCACGGAGGTTTTAAAACCTTGAGGATGATATGTTTGCTCCAGGCCACTTGCTTACGGGCCGGGACCTGCCTTGAGGGGGGCTTGGCCCTTGCTTCATTAGAACCTGCCGACAAAAGTGTAATTACCACGATGGTAGTGGCAAGAGCAGCAAACACAGCAAGAAGCACACCCGCGAAGAGAAGTGTTCCTGATAGTGCTTTGGCAGTTCCCGGGACAACAACCGCCTGAGTAGTACACTCTACTACACCAGTTAGTACACCAATACGACACGAACACAAGCTAACACCTAGGAACGAGGTAGGCGCAAATTTGGCTCAACAAAGCCAAAACTCCAATACTCAGGAACGCTGGCTAACACTCGGGTTATTTTACAGGCTGATGTCGTTTACGCGAGGCCGGCGCTACCTGCTGGCTTTAGGTTTCGCATGCGCCGTAGGCATGACGCTCGCAGGGATAGCCATACCCTGGCTGGTCAAGGAGGGGATCGACCGGGCGTTCCCACCCGACGGGCCTGGCGAGCCGGACCTGCTATGGACACTCGCCGGCGGCATTCTCGGGCTGGCGCTCTTGCGCTTACTCTTCAGCTTTGGGCGACGCTATGCGACGAACTACCTGGGGCACATCGTCGAGTACCGGCTGCGCAGGGCACTCTTCGAGAAGATGCTCTCCCTCCACCACGGTTTCTATGATAAGGCCTCCACGGGAGAACTGGTCTCGCGGGCAACGAATGATCTGCGGGTGGTTCGCTTTTTCGTAGGTTGGGGGATGTTCCAGCTATTTATCAGCCTCTTGACGCTCGTCGTGGTCTCGGCGGCGCTGTTGTATTTGAATGCGCCGCTGGCGGCAATCGTTCTGAGCCCGATGCCGTTTTTGGCGTTCGCGGCATGGCGTTTTGCGGGGAAGGTGCATCCTATCTTCCGCTCCGTCCAGCAGAAGCTCGCCGACGTGACGACAGTCGTGCAGGAGAACGTATCGGGCATTCGGGTAGTGAAGAGCTTCTCCCGCGAACCATTCGAGGTCGACCGCTTCGGGGATCGGGCCGAGGGGGTCCTGAACGAAACTTTGGCCGCCCGGGGCTTACGCGCGTTCTACATACCGGGGATGAGCTTCTTGCCAGCGACCTCCATCGCCATCCTCATACTCTTTGGTGGCCGGGCTGTGATAGAGGGGACGCTCACCGTCGGCGAGTTCACGCTCTTCCAACTCTACCTCATGCAGCTCGTCTGGCCGATGCAGGGCTTCGGGATGGTCATAGACCAGGGACAGCGTGCTTTAGCCTCCTGCGAGAGGGTGTTCGAGATCCTGGACGCAGAACCCGACGTCCTCCCCCCGGAGCATCCCAAACCGTTCCCCAAAGCCGTCCCCGCCGTCGAGTTCCGGGACGTCTCCTTCTCCTACGGCGGCGAGCCCGTCCTCCAGGGCGTGAACCTAAGAGCAGAGCCGGGAGAGGCGGTGGCCGTGGTCGGTGCGACGGGATCGGGGAAGTCTACCCTGCTCTCCCTCGTCCCTCGATTCTACGACCCCGATGAGGGCTCTGTTCTCGTTAGCGAGACAGATATAAGAGAGCTCGGTCTCGAGGAGCTCAGGAGGAACGTCGGGGTTGTGCCGCAGGAAACATTTCTGTTTTCTGAGAAGATCCGGGACAACATCACCTTCGGTAACCCGGACGCTACGCAGGAAGAAATAGAGCGAGCCTCCAGGATCGCGGGGATACACGACCAGATCCTCGCCTTCCCCGAGGGCTACGACACGATGGTAGGCGAGTGGGGCATCACCCTCTCCGGCGGCCAGAAGCAGAGGGTCGCCATAGCACGCGCCCTCGTTAAAGACCCAAAGATCCTGATCCTCGACGACGCGACCAGCAGCGTGGACGCCGAGACGGAGAAGAGTATTCAGGAAGCCTTGCGGGGAACTTTACGGGAATCGTCGGACCGGACAACCTTCATCGTAGCCCACCGGCTCTCGACGATACTCCTCGCCGACCGCATCGTCGTCCTCGAAGGCGGCCACGTCGTCGAAGCCGGCACGCATGACGAGCTCCTGCGCAGACGCGGCCGATACCACGCCCTTTACGGCGCAGAGAGCCGCGAAGAGAAGGCGTCGGCGTGAAGCGGCTGAAGACTTACCTGCTCGGCTTCCCGCTGCTGCGTCTCTTTACCTTCGCGGCGCCGTACAAGGCGCGCCTGCTGGGATTGGGGCTCGTCACGGTTCTGGTCACGGCGGCGAGCCTCTCGGAGCCGCTCATAATAGGGTACGCAATAGATAAGGGACTCGTGGCGAGAAGCCTTTCGGTCATTTATGCGATGGTCGGCGTCTACGTAGGCGTCAACATTGCGACGTGGGCGCTTTCGTACATCCAGACCTTGGGGATGGGGTGGGTTGGGCAGCACATGATCCTGGACTTGAGGAACGCGCTTTTCGGACATTTGCAGTCCCTCTCCCTCCAGTTCTACTCCGAGCAGAAGGCCGGTTGGATCATCTCGCGCCTCACTAACGATATCGAGAACTTCAACAACCTGCTGAACGACGGCGTCCAGAACCTGTTCAAGAACGGGCTGACCCTTATCGGCGTCTTCGCCGCGATCTTCTTCGTTGACTGGCGGCTGGCGCTCGCCACTATCTCTATCCTCCCCGTCATGGTCCTCGGCACCGCCCTCTTTCGCATGGAGAGCTGGAAGGCTTACCGCGCCGCCCGCGAGGCCGTGGCCGAGGTAGCGGCCCACCTGCAGGAGCACGTCTCCGGCATGCGCGTCGTCCAGGCATTCACCAGCGAGAAGAAGAGCTCCAGCCAATTCGACCAACGAAACCACGCCTACCGCCGCGCCAACTTACGGGCCACCCTCCTGAGCGCCGTCTACTTCCCGGGCGTCGAGCTCCTTGGCTCCGCCGGCCTCGCCATCGTCCTGCTCTACGGTGGCTATCGCGTGGTCGCCGGGGAGATGACTCTCGGCGAGCTGGTAGCGTTCGTGGGACTTCTGAACATGTTCTTCCAGCCGATCCAACAACTCTCCCAGCTTTACAGCGACCTGCAGAGCACTCTGGCCTCCCTGGAGAAGGTCTTCGCCGTCCTCGACACAGAACCCGACCACGCCGACTCAACGAACGCGGAGGACCTCGAAGACCTGCGAGGCGACGTGGAGTTCGACCAGGTAAGCTTTGCCTACGGTGAGGACGTAGTGCTAAAAGACGTTAGCTTTCACATCAGGCCCGGCGAGACGCTGGCTATAGTCGGCGAGACGGGCGCGGGGAAGAGCACCGTAGTCAAGCTTCTAAGCCGCTTCTACGATCCCACCGAAGGTGAGGTCCACATAGACGGCCAGGACCTGCGTAACGTCCGCGGCTCGTCCTTGCGCCGCCATATGGGGGTAGTACTCCAGGATACCTTCCTCTTTACCGGCACCATAAGGGACAACATCCGCTACGGTCGTCCGGACGCCACCGAGGAGGAGATCATCGCTGCCGCAAAGACCATCGGGGCCGACGACTTTATCCGGCGCTTCCCGGAAGGCTACGAGACCCAGGTGCGAGAAAGGGGAGGCCGGCTCTCTGTCGGAGAGCGCCAGCTCGTCGCTTTCGCCCGCGCCCTGCTCGCCGACCCCAAGCTCCTCGTCCTCGACGAGGCCACCAGCAGCGTGGACCTGATGACGGAGGCCCGTATAGAGGCCGCCCTCGACAAGCTCTTAGCAGGACGTACCTCCATCGTTATCGCCCACCGCCTCTCCACCGTTCGCCGCGCTGACCGCATCCTGGTCATGGGAGAGGGCCGCGTCATCGAGGAGGGCACCCATGACGAGCTACTCGCCAGGCCCTCCGCCTACCGCCGGCTCTATCAGTCCCAGTTTGCAGCGTAAAAAGCGCTCAGCAAGAACAAAATGAAATGCTGGCCAGCTACTGTACGGCTCGTCCCGGGACCAGCCTCGGCCGGCGGGCTGGTTGCCTCGACGGCGGTGAAGGTTTCTAGGATCTTGTACGTGTGCATAGCACCTTTGGGCACAGTCCAGGATCCAACGCCCGGGGAATGATCGGCAAGAAATTCTCGGTAGTCTCCCTATCAAGAGTTGGTAGATGGTAGTGGCAATACAGTGAGCAGCTCTTCGATCTCCCAGATATGCTCCGTTAGTCCCGCCGCCATCGCTGGTGAGCGTCCAATCCAGTGTCGTTTGTCATCAGATGCCGGGCTCTCTACCCTCAAGGTCTTTAGCGCCCGGCCAAAGTTATAGACCATGTCTTCCCATATCGAGGACGCCCTCAGCATCTTTAGCTTCTTGGAGTAGCCCAACGTCTTCCTGACCAACCGTCCGTTCATGTGCCGTGAGGTTAGGTTGGTGCGCTCAACGTAGCTTGTGCTTCCTCCCGAGAGCTTATTAAGCACTTCCCGCTCATCTCCGTAGATGGTCTTCGCCTTTACCCCTATCACCCGCCCATTTTCTCGCTGCTTAATCATCTGTAGATACTGCCAGTCCGCCCCTGGTCGCTTCTTGGTAGGAGGCCGTCCTCTCCCTCGATACGCCGGCACTCTGCCCCACACCTCGACCATCGCTTCATCGTAGCCGCCCCACCCATCAGATACTAATGGTGGCGGAGAATGTGGGTGTCCTCGACGGCTCTTTAGCTGCTTGAAGGCTTCGATGGCCGCCTCAGTCTCGCTCTTGGCCAGCCCGCGCGCCGCGCGCAACCGTGTCTCGCTCTCGATCAAGGTGCAGCGCCAGAACTCTCCGGTATCCGCCCTTTCTTGGTAGCCCCCTTTTGCCCTTTGTTCCCCACGTAAGTCCACAATCCATCTATCTGAGCCTTGCTTAATCGGTAGTCGGCCAGCAACACATCCTCCAGCGCTTGTGAGTGGCGGGCAGCCTCCCTAAGCCACCTCAAGATGGTGTCCTCCTTGAAGCCCTTAGTCCGCGAGAGGCTGCTTATGCGCACCCCCTCGGCCAAAAGCGCCAGGGTTTCGAGGATGTCCTTTAGAGGAGTGTGCTTGCGATAAAAGAGTGTTCCGCGCGTGGCGCTGAAAGTGGTTGTGCAGCTCTTGCATTGGTAACGCTGGACGCCCTGCTTACTCTTGCCGAACTTTATGATGTTGGCCTCATTGACTTTGGCGTAATGGTGGCACTCCTCATTGGGGCAAAAGGTGCCCGCCAAAGCCATCCTCTCCTCCTTAATCCGCTCCATTGGACCTCCCACACTCTCATTGGCAACACATTCCGTGTATCCTACCAACTCTAAGTAGGGAGACTGCCCACAAACGGAATTCTCGGAAACTCAAGTGTAAGCGGGCATAAAAGGAGGGCCGGAGGGAAAGTAGGAGGGGGGTTCCGGCCCTTAATGAAGTCCCCGCTAGCATACGAACCAAGCGTGGCGTGAGCGTGGCAAGGGGGATGCCTCTATTCACTGGATTGCCCGAGAACGTCGAGAAGAGATAGGCGAAGGGTACTCCGAATACGTTGCGGCAACCTCGGAGCTATTTTCGGTACTCTCCGAGGAAGACCAGTGGGAGCTGATCCGCCTGATGGACCTGCTCTACGAGGGATTAGA
>JAWWQA010000441.1:0-12589 GCA_033854695.1 Rubrobacteraceae bacterium | reverse complement strand
CTGATCACCGGCGGGGCGGAGGTGGGCGCGGGCGGCATCGGGCCGTTCCTTGTCGGCTACAGCAACGGCATCAACTGGAAGATCTTAAGCGCCCTCAACGACATTGAGATGTGGCTGATGGTCAACGACGACCGCTTCCAGAGCCTCAAAGACTTCGGACCGCAAGACCAGATCGCCGTGGTCGCCCCGGACTCCGTACAGGCCGTCTTCGTCCGCAAGGCGGCGGAGAAGGAACTCGGCGACGCCAGGGCGCTCGACAACAACCTCGTTACCCTGACCCAGCCCGACTCGGTTCAGGCGCTGCTGAGCGGTCAGATCGCCGCCCACTCCACCTACGCGCCGTTCCCGTTCCAGGAGCAGGACCGGGGCGCGCGCCCCATCGTCAAGAGCTTCGACGTCTTCGGCCAGCACGGCCTCATGAGCATCTGGGCCCTCCAAGAGTACCACGACGCCAACCCGGCGATCATGGACGCCGTCTACAACAACGTCCAGAAGGCTACCAAACTCATAGGCGACGACCCCGAGAGGGTCGGCGAGATCCTCGCCCGAGCCTCCCGACTAGACCCTGCCGAAGAGACTCGCTACCTCACCGAACAGGGCGTAACGTTCACCACCGAGCTGCATGGGTACGCCACGTTTGCCGAGTTCATGCAGAGCGCCGGCCTGATACAGAAGGTCCCCGGCTCCTGGCAGGACCTCGTCTTCGACAACCTGAAAGGCGCGAACGGCAGTTAAGTGACCGGCGCGCGCACGACACATCGGAGACCGATGTGGCAGGCCGATGTATCTACCGCTTCACCCTGCCGCGCCGCCGGACGGTAGCGGAGGCAGTAGTTGGGTGCGCAGAGGTGTGAACCGCCCTTTACCACCTTGCGCGGGATGTGTCCGCCCGGCTGGGTCGGGACATAGTCATGCTTCGATGAGTTGGCGTGTAGCTTACCTGGAATGCAACAGAATCTCTTGGTCTGCTCCGTGCGATGCGGCGCGAAGGAGTCTGCGGTCCACTCCCAGACGTTGCCGGCCATGTCATGGAGGCCATAACCGTTCGCGGGGAAGGCCTTAACTGGAGAAGTGCCCTCGTACCCGTCGATCTTCAGGTTCTGCCAGGGGAATCGACCTTGCCAGGTGTTGGCCATCATCCGCCCCTTGGGCGCAGACTCGTCGCCCCAAACGTAGGTCGCACCCTCAAGTCCGCCGCGGGCGGCAAACTCCCACTCGGCCTCCGTCGGCAGCTCTTTTCCTGACCAGGCGGCGTATGCTCGGGCGTCCTCGTAAGCTACGTGTACCACCGGATGCTCCTCCCGGCCGTGGAGGGTGCTGCCCGGTCCCTCAGGGCGGTGCCAATTCGCGCCAGACGCATACTCCCACCAGGCGCGGAAGTCACGCAGGTCCACGGGACCGCGCGGCTTTCTGAACACCAGCGAACCCGGCACCAAGAGGGATGGGTCGGCGCCCGGGTAGTCCGCGGGATCGGGGGGGCGCTCGGCGACGGTGACGTATCTGGTGGCTCTCACGAAACGCCGGAACTCGGCGTTGGTCACCGGGTGGCGGTCCATCCAGAAGCCATCGACGGTGTCCCGGTGGACCGGGTGCTCCTCGGGATAGAAGTCGTTCGAGCCCATCAGGAAAGCGCCGCCGGGCACCCAAACCATGCCCCTCATGCTCGCCACCTTATCCGGCTGCTTCGCTGCTGCTACGCCATTGCGGCGCAGCCTACTCCCTCCAGCCTGGCTGGCGGCTCTTTCGCGCATAAGCTTACGGCGACTCCCTGACTTCCGGCACAAAGTCGATTGGCGCCCCGGCGGGGATGAGCGTCTCCCTCTCTGCGCTCTCTTCAAACTCTCTTATGATCCTGTGCGCATGTTGCATCACCCACCAACGCACATACTGTTGGTTGACCGGCTCGCGTTCTTTCGGGTCATCCATGAGGTGTACGATACGGGCGAAGGCAAGTGGCAGCTCCGGGTCGTGGAAGTGCTGCTGTCGTTTGAAGTTGATCTTGAAATGATGCCACTTGACGGCGTGCAACTCCTCGTTGAGCCAGACGATGCAAGCCTCGCGATCGGATTCCTCCTGCTCGCCCTGGAAGAAAGAACCTTGGTCTATACCGTCGATCGTCCGGTCTTGCGGCACCTCGCACCCGGCCCACTTGAGCAGCGTGGTGAACATGTCGGTGACGTGGACCATCTCGCTGCTCTCGCGGCCCGCCAGCACTCGACCCGGCCACCTAATTAGACATGGCGTACGGATACCCCCCTCCGCCGAGCTGAAATAGGAACCGTTGAAGAAACCCGCCGTTCCCCGCCCCAGCAGATGATCCTCGGCCCCGTTGTCGCCGGCGAAGATAACAATGGTATTGTCGGCGATCCCTAGTTCGTCTAGGTAGTCGAGTAGCTCGCCAAAGTCGTGATCCAGCATCAAGAGACAGTCGCCCCAGTCGCCGTTGCTGCTACTCCTTTTGAACTCATCGCGTGGGACCATCGGGAAGTGCATCAGTGAGTGGTTGTAGTAGAGAAAGAACGGTTTTTCCGCGTCTGAACTGCGCTTGATGAAGTCAAACGCGCGCCTCTGGTACTCCACATCGACGTTCTTCTTCAGATCTCTGGTGAGTTGTTGGTCCGTGAGCGTTCGCACCCCTTCGCCCTTGCGGCCTTCGTACATGTAAGAGTGCCCGTCGCGCTCCGGATCATAGAAAGGGTCATCGAGCCAGAGACATTCGTCATAGGTGCGTGGGGGACCGTACCACTCGTCGAAGCCGTGGTCTGTCGGCCAACGCCCATCCTCCGCCCCGATGTGCCATTTGCCGAAGCACGCTGTGGCGTAGCCGGCTTCGGAGAGAGTCTCGCCCATGGTCCGCTCCCATGTCACCAGACCACCCTGATTGCCACCGAGGGCAATAGTGTGATTTCCGGATCGTATGGGGTAACGTCCGGTCATCAGGGCCGAGCGGGTAGGCGTGCATTGAGGCTCGACGACGTAGTGCGATAGCTTCAAACCTTCGGTGGCAAACCGGTCTATGCGCTTCGTGTCGGCTCCGCGCAAGATGCCGCCGCCATAGCAGCCCAGTTCGCCCATGCCCAGGTTATCGACGTGGAAGAAGACGATGTTCGGTCCTTCAGGCAAAACATACCTCCCGTTTCTTTTGTCTACTTCTTTAGTCTGCAAAGTGGGGAAGATACAGTCAGTGTTCCCGCGTGTCAAGTTTGCGTTCGTTAATTCTCTGCGAAGCCTGTAACCCTGGTGCTTAGTATTGGTGCTTCGGACCGCGTGATTGAACCACCAACCCCATGCGCACTAGGTTAATGCGGTAGGAGTTGTCGTAAAGTCTGCAAACGTTTACGTGAACGGGTTGTCGCTACCTAGTAGAATATTGGATCGTCTTCTCTGTTATGGCAGGAGGAACCTCTATGAAGCCTTTCGACAAGCACATTGAAACCATTATTCGTACCCGACAGCCCTTCAATGCCGAGCCGCCCTTGAATCTGCTACGGCAGAACTTCACGACTCCCACGAAGCTTTTCTTCGCCCGTAACCATGGATCGATCCCTGAGATCGATCCCGATCAGTATCGCCTCTCCGTCACCGGTATGGTGCAGCGGGAGTTGCGCCTTTCGCTAGAGGAGATGCGCAAAGACTTCTCCAAGAGCACCGTGATGGTGACCCTGCAATGTGCGGGCAACCGGCGTGACGAGCTTATGGAGGTGGCTCCTGTCCCAGGAGAAGTGCCCTGGAGTGCAGGAGCGATTGGCAACGCGGAATGGAGCGGAGTACCTTTGCAGGAAGTGCTACAAACAGCGGGGGTTGATCCCAAAGCCCGGCATGCCGCCTTTACCGGATTGGACGAGGTTGAAATGGAAGCTGACAAATTCGGGTTTGGGGGATCCATCCCAATCGAAAAGGCGATGAGTTTGGAGGTCGTGCTGGCCTACGAGATGAACGGAGAGCTTCTCGCACTCGAGCACGGTGCACCGCTGCGAGTGGTGGTGCCCGGGTATATCGGAGCGCGGAGTGTTAAATGGCTGGCTAGCATTACGCTTCAGGAGGAACCCTCCTCCAACTACTACCAGAGACATGCCTACAAGCTTTTCCCACCCCAAGTCGACGAAGAGACGGCCAACTGGGAAGAAGGGCTGATGCTAGGTGAATTATCGGTTAATTCCGTCATTTGCCACCCGATGGACGGAGAAACATTACCGGCAGGCCCGGTATCAGTGCAAGGATACGCGATAACGGGCGGGGAGCGCTCCGTCGAACGGGTGGATGTGTCAGTGGACGGAGGGGAAAGCTGGGTAACGGCCGATCTGCAAGAACGGAACGGTCCTTGGGCCTGGCGCTTTTGGGAGACTTCTATAGATCTTGGTCCTGGTCGATACGAGATCGTTGCCCGCGCCTGGGACGCGGCGGCCAACACCCAGCCGGAGCTTGCCGAACAGATATGGAACTTCAAAGGATACATGGACAACTCCTGGCACAGGGTAAAGGTGTTGTGCAGGGGCTAGCGACACCAGGGCTTGCTTCGCTGTAGCCAAGCGCTCCTATAGTCGGCTCCTAGCAAGCTCTCCGATTACACGCCCACGCACGGCTCGTGGCTGAAGGTAGAGTGGCGCTTCACGGTGGAGGACACCCGGCAGAAGCTTCGGCGGCTATGTCCTTCATAAACGCTGTGATGGACTAGTAGTTCATTACTTCTCGCGCCTTACGCCACCGTAATAGGGTGCTCCACAACCGCATTATAGAGATAACCCTTCTCGTTGAACGGTACGCTAGAAGGTTGCGTGTTGCCATCCCGGTCGGTCGCGCGGGCCTGCAAACCATATCGGCCAGGCTGGACATCCCAATCGATGGACCATTGTGCCCACGCCTTCGAGATGTTTGGGTTCGCCAGCTCTGCGTCCTGCCAAGTGGAGCCCCCATCCATGCTCACCTCGACCTGCTCAATCTCCGCGTCCCCCGACCAGGAGCGCCCGGTTAGCTGACGACGTCCCGCCTCGATCTGCCCATCCCAAGGAAGCTCGAAGGCGCTCTTGAGGTTCTGCGTGGTGAGGACTGGATGGTTTGGGTAAGCGTCGCCAATCATTACATAGTTATTAGTATTCCAGTCTGAATAAAGCGGGCTCTCGGAAACCTCGATATTGCCGACCCACTTGATGTTGGCGATGCCCGCCCAGCCCGGCACCAGCACACGTGCCGGGTAGCCATGGTCCTGAGGGAGATCCTCCCCGTTCATCCCGTAGATCAGTAGCGTTTCGTCGTCCATCGCTTTCTCGATCGGCATGGGCCTGCGGACGTGGCCCTTATCCTCCACCTCGCTGTCCAGGCCGCTGGGCATCACATCAACGGCAGTAGGCTTGACTTTGGCACGTTCCAACAACTCTCTCAGGCGCACGCCGGTCCACTCGGCGATGCCGATGGCGCCCAGCTTCCATTGGGTGCCCTCCACTTTCCGGCCCTGGAACAGATCGAAGAAGCTGCGGCCGTTGCCGGCGCATTCTATTGCTGTGGTTACGCTCACCTCCTCCATCCCCAGAAGATCATCGTAGGTGAATTCGGTGGGGTTCTCGACCCCCGAACCCTCGATGCCCACCCGCCAGCTAGAGAGGTCGATGTCGCGTGGCGTACTAGTGTGGTTGCGTACGAAGAAAAGCCAGTTGGGGGTGTAGTAACCCTGATCGGCCATGGCCTCCCAGCGCATCTCCCGGTTGCCGTTGTGGACGTAAAAGTAATCGGAGGACGTCGGCTTGATAACCTTCTCTTCAGTAGCGACCTCCTCTTTGGTTGCCTTGTCGTTAGCACACGCGGTGAGGAGGCCTCCTGGGAGAGTAGAGACGACGAAACCCGCGCCGATGAACTGCAGGAAGCGACGGCGCGAGATCCTAGCCGTGCGTGCTGCCTCCCAGAGGTGTTGTTCGGCCTTTTCGCGTTCGTACACTGCTTCGTCTTTGAGGTCGTGCCTAGGCATATCTTAGCCGCTATCTATCCCTACAAGTTCTCTAACGAAGCACATAGGCAAGTGAGGAATCCCATACACCACAGAAGACTCACCGCCCGAGTGCTGAAGAAGATCTCTGTAGGACTTCCGAGCTCATAGAGGGGATTCTAGTGGCTAAAGTCTACTAAATCAATAGACAAAATGATACAATGGAATTAATAGCGATCCGCTGGGGATTGCAGGGTGAAGGAGGTGTGTGATGAGACGCATCAAGCCGGTTGTTAAGGTAGCCGCTTTAACGGTGGTAATTCTCGGGGAGCGGCGATTGCGCACTAAGGCGCGGCGCGCTGGTTTTCACTACTTCCCCAGCAGTGAGCTTCCGAGAATTGACAGTAGAGGAAACTCGCTTCCCTAGTTCTCGGGCGCGTAGTGGGAGCCCCGTCAGAAGATAGCCCCAATTGCGCTGGAGTTTGCTGAGGTTGTTAGCAGCGATTGTCGTTGGCAGCATGGTAGCCTGGCGGGTTTCACTCTTTTTCGAGTACGAGAAAGATTGAAGCGAAGCCTAAGTGGAAGAAAGAAGGGAACGAGATGGCCTTACAAACAATGCAGAAAAAGAATCTGAACAACCCCGATGACGCGGACGTGCACGGCAAGATCAAGAAAGAGACGGTGGCTCTCGACACCGTCAATGTCACCCGAGTTACCTTTGATGTTGGGGCCAAGTGGTCCAATGACCTGAAGGAATATGCAGGTACAGAGAGCTGTCAACTACCCCACGTAGCGTTGGTGCAGTCCGGCCGTCTGTACGTGACGATGGACGACGGCTCCGAGGAGGAGTTTGGAGCAGGCGACATTATGATGCTGCCGCCCGGACATGACGCCTGGACTGTGGGAGACGAGCCGTGCGTGTTCGTCGAATTCTCCCAAGGCAACGACTATTATAGACATTGATACCGGAACGTAATCTCTAGAGCACACAATCTTCCGGGCCGGTGTCCTACAGTGGAGAGGCTCCGAGCTGACAGGTGATCCGGATAGCTTAACTAAACAGCTTCAAAAGGGTATCCCACTATCCTTGGTGGTGTGCCAGTAGCGCCAGGGGTGAACGAGCTCATCATCCTCAAATAGGTGGCCGACTACCTCATCTTGCATCTCTTCTCGGATACCGTTCATGTGCTCCTTGCCACACACGCAGGTGATCACCAAACCACTGAGAAGCTTTGAGCTCTTGAAGGTCGACCTCTCGCCACACTCGTACTCGACTACAACGCCCTCGGGACACCAGATGTAGACCTTGCCAAACTCAACGTCCTGCACGTCGTAGTGCTCCGCGAGACGCTCGACGATCTTCACTTCTAGTCTCCTTCCTCCGACCATCTTACTGTAGACAACTCGCACTTCTTCGGACTACGTGCTGGAGATCGTGGCGGGTTGCTACCCCTCACTGGTGCCCATCTCGACCGCCCTCGCGTTCTCGCCATAGTAGAAGAACAGCGAGTCGAGGAAATATTCGTAGGCGCTCATCGACTCTGAGCGGACTCGCTCGACCTCTTCTGACCAGACATCTAGAGGTTCCCCCGACTCCTTCTTCCCGCTGCGCCCTTCAGCCACTCCGTCGATAGGCTTGGCCTCCCACATGTCCATTCTGGAGTAGTACTCCTCTCGGGCAAGGCGCCCGTCCAAGCGTTCAAGGGCAGAGCTGATACCCCAGTAGCGATCCTCTTCCAGCCCATGGTTATGCTCGGCTTTATGGAAGCCAGCCAGATCTTGTTTCAGGTGCGTAACCGTGACCACCATTTCCCCTTTCAAAATAGACGAGGGCTTGTTGTTTGAAAGAACAGGGAGATTCAGCTGCGGCTGGTACATCGAAAGCCTGCACAGAAGACTCTCTTATGGAGTTGTGAAGAAAATCGGTGTGGAGCATATGTACTCATAAGGAGGATAATAATGGATAAAGTCTACTAAGTCAATAGAAAAAGTAGACTAACCTTTGGATCCTGAGTGTTAAGTTCTTTAGTTTCTGAGTGCTCTTGTGGCAAGGGGTTCCTGCCTAGAGAAATTGCTGCTAGAAACCGATTGCCCAGTACAAAACCTCCTTGTCGGTACATTTCTGAAGAGGTTTGCGCCGAGTATGTGGGTTGGCTGTTCTGTTGATTCTCGATTAACTAAAGACCACAAGAACATCATAGGAAGGTTTGGGTGTGGCCTTGTCTGATCTTGTTCGGAGATAAAATGCTCCTTGGCGCTGCTTGGAGAGCAGTCAAAGGTCGAGGAAGAGCGAGATCGACGGCGGGAGGATCCCGCTCGTGAGCGAGAGAAGGTAGAGAAGTTGCAGACAGAACTAGACGCCGAGCGCTCTAAAGAGCTCTGGCAGAGGTTGTTCGGTGGATGAGGCTGGTCGAGTAGAGAGAAACAACAGCGGTGTTAGGAAGGACTTTTACTCGGTATCGGAAGCTGCCAGAGTCCTAGGGCTCGGTCAACGCCGCATTCTGGAGATGCTCGAAACGAAGGAGATAGAAGGAGAGCGAGACTCGACTACCAGTAGGTGGAAGATTCCAAAGCACGCTGTATATGATCCCGCTCCTAAAGAGTCATCGGATACTAAGCAGCCACTACTCACTGAGGAAGACACTGTGCAGCTGCGAGTCGCTGAGGAGACGCAAAGCACTGAGCAGACGCCGGATACTGGAGAGCCACTACTCGCCAGCCAGCCGCCCGGGGAAGACCCAGCAGAAAGGGTCTCAGAACAGCCCACAGAGCGTCTTCGGGAACGCATAGATGAGTTGGAGGACTTAAATAACCGTCTGCAACTTGAGCAGCAGACAGAGAAAGCCGCGTGGGAAGAGGAGAGAGGGTCTCTGCTAGCTGCGGCAGATCTAGAGCGCCAACATGTCGAGGAGCTGCAGGAGGAGGAGGTGCAGAGACTACATACCGAGCTAGAGACGCTACAAGAACGCATAGATGAGTTGGAGAGCTTAAACGATCGCCTGCAACTTGAGCAGCAGACAGAGAAATCCGCGTGGGAAAAGGAGAGAGGATCTCTGCTAGCTGCGGCGAATCGAGAGCTCCAACACACTGAGGAGCTACAAAAGGAAGTGGCAAGGTTAACGACCGAGCTAATGACGCTTCGGGAACGCATAGGTGAGTTGGAGCGCTTAAACAATCGTCTGCAACTTAAGCAGCAGACAGAGAGATCCGCATGGCAAGAGGAGAGAGAGTCTCTGCTAGCTGCAGCAGATCTAGAGCGCCAACATGCCGAGGAACTGCGGGAGGAGGTGGAGAGGCTAAGTACCGAGTTAGAAACCGAGCGCAGCAAGGGGTTTGTGCGGAGGTTGTTCGGAGGATGACAGCATAAAGTTTACTATTAGGATATGTCCTTGACGGCTCTGTGCCATATACAAGTAAGTTGCCCACCAAGAAACTACCTTCCGGTACCCCGATTGATGCAAGCTCTTTGACTGTGAGATCCGCTCCCTGGCGATCTATGAGAGGCGGTCGAACCCCCCTTGGCTAAGGAGGAAAGTAAGACCTAAATCCTCTGCTAAACTCAACTATCGTGAACCCGGTAGCAGAGCGATACGCCGAACGATTGCTGATCGCCGGCGTGGCTGGGACGAACACCTCTCATGGGGCGCAAGACAACCTATATAAGATAAACCGGGTTTTGGAAGGTGATCCCAACCAAACCTTTGGGATGGACGAGTTGCTCAGGGGCACTGATTTCGAGGAGGCTTACGCTGCCGTAGGCTACTACACCGGCTACCCTCCAGACCAGGAAGAGACTACGGGACGTGGATGTATAAACCCAGCGCGCACGGCGGCCGGGCTACTTCAGGCTGGCGAACGCGTGCGTGCCGTTGCTGAGGCCGGTGGGCGGTTCGTCTTCGCCACCGGACACCCAGGCGCCCTGCTCGTCTACTATCTCGGGCTCGCCCGATGAGTCGAAAAGCTGGGTGGGGAGCCCTTTACCGCGGTAGTACAAGGGCGGTACGAACGAGCCGTGCCCTTGGACTGGACGGGCCCGGTGGCTGTCCTCAGCGATGGGTCCCGCCTGCTACATACCCACAGCCCTGAGCCCATGCGAGATGTCCTGAGGCGAGGGGATGCGCCACCTCTGGTTGTTGCAGATCACGGTTTCGCCGGAGCAGCGGTGGCCACGGGTATTCCAACGGTGACGATTATGGACACCAACGACCCAGCCCTGGCGGTGGTAGCCCGGCGGGGCGCGGATCTGACGATCATACCCATGGACGATAACCGCGCGCAGAACTCCTACACTACGGCCCTAGAGGTGCTCAAGGTGAGACCTTGAACCGTCTTTCTTCCTTCAGAGCTAGCGGACAAAGTGCTCTTCAGGGCCTGCTCGCGTTAACGGACCCAAGAACTTCGTGGTCTGCCAGGCGCACGTAGTACTCCTCCCGGAGAAGTCGTCCGTCTATTCGCTCGAGGGCAGCTTGAATACCCCAATAGCGGTCCTCTTGTAGGCTGTGGGCGTGGTTAGCTTCCATCGATGTCTCTAGATCTAATGCCGGTTGCGGAGCCGCAGACATTACGCTCCTCCTTTGAGAAAGAAAGACCCTTAACCGCTCGAATAAGAGATTGCGACAAAACAAAACATCGAAAGCCCATGTAGAGGACTCGATGCTCACGCTCCGTAGAGCCGCGATCGGAGAACGCATCCTCTACCTTCGTAGCACCATCCGCTCGAAGGTAGGAATAGGACAATCCGACAGGGCCTCTCCAGCCGCCAAGTGCCTTTGTCCTCTTTTCGGTATCTCCGCCGAGATGAACTCCACTAGTCACATCAGTCATGGTCTATAGTTCCCCATCTTCTATAGTCTATTTTGTCTACTGATTTAATAGACATCACAGGAGTTTACCTGGATCACTTTTCAACGTCAAGCGACTAGGGAGCAAAATCCGGTAGGGGGGATCTGGAAGCGGGAGTGAACGTTGCTAGCCACGGCGGCAGCAGGCCATCCGGGCTCATGGTGAAGGCGACCCGACTTTGGCCTAGCAGGCCGATCATCACGACCATGGTGAGGCCCGAGAGGCCCCTACAGAGGCCAGCCCCAAGGCCCGGCCGAGGCCGTGTGGCCAACAAGGCGTTGGCCATGGGAGTTCTCGTGCGTTCCATCGACGTGTAGTGTCGGCGAGATCCGACGCCTTTATGCGGTGGCTGGCTCAGGATATTTGCTCGAAGACGAGAGCCTCGCCTTCCCGCTCCCTGATCAGCACGTTATACCGCTCTAGCTCGTAAGACTCGTACATCTCACTCGCGAGCGCCGCCGCCGCGGCGTGATGGGGTCGGCGAATAGCCTCTAGTGCCTGCCGCTGGCTCTCCCAGAGGCAGAAAGACAAGCACTCTCGCCGGTCCGTCGTCTCGCCTTTGAAGTAGTGGAGCAACCCGGCTCCATGCCCGACCTCGCGATGAGCGCGGTCGTCGTACTCCGTGAGCTTGTCGGCGTCGGCGGTCTCGCGGCGCAAAGAGCGAAAGACCACAAGATAGAGTCGGACCGCTTCCAGACTTGCAAAGCACTCAGACCAATTGAAACCCTCCCATACCGGCAACGTAGCGTAATCGGCGCGGATCGGAGCAAGCCGCCGAAAAACATCCATGCCGCGCCCTACTCGTTCTGCATCGTCCACCGCTGTTCCTCCCCCTCCTCAACCCTTACATCATCCCTGCCGTTCGAAGCCGAGCGAGGCGAGGACCGAACGCGATCGTCCCCGCTGCCCATCTTTGGCGTATTATCTACTTTGCCTATTAACAAAGTAGATAATACGTTAACTTTACCCTAATACGGCAGGGCCGTCAAACGAATAGCTAGTGTTCGTGCGGACCTGGGGGCCGCTGCGGCTTACACGATGGTCGTCGGGTCCTGCGGGGAGAGCTGGTTGGGGTCGTTGAGTTCAGCGCCCTCTGGGGCGGGCACGGGTCCTTCGAGGAGCGGGTCCTGCGTCTCGTGCATCCAGGTATCGAGCCGTCCGCGCATCTCTTCGAGAACGCCGGAGAGTGAGAGATCGCCGGCCAGATTGCACGCCTCGTTCGGATCGAAGACGAGGTCGTAGAGTTGCTCAGAGGGGATGGGCCGCTCCGCCCACCCGTGCGCGAGGAGGAGGTCCTTGCTAGGGCCGTCGTCGGTGTTCGGGAGGACGGGCTTTTTGCGGTCGTCGAACCGCCGGATGTACTTCCAACGATGTGTGCGAACGCACCGCTGGGGCTCGTAGGCTACGTGGTAGCTGGCCTCGGCAAAGATGGAGTCATGGATCTCGTCGGCCTGCCCGTTCACTAGTGGGAGGAGCGATTTGCCCTGGATCCATTCGGGGTGCGGGACACCGACGAGGTCGCAGACCGTCGGGTAGAGGTCGATGTGGGAGACGAGAGCGTCGGTCGCCTTGCCGCCGGTAAAGCCGCCGGGGCCGCGCAGGATGAGCATGACGCCGAGGCCCCGGTCGTAGAGTGTAGCCTTGGAGTCCGGGAAGGCGAGCCCATGGTCGGTAGTGCAGATGACGAGCGTGTTATCGGCGATGCCCACGGCGTCCAAAGTGTCGAGGACAGCGCCGACGCCCTTGTCGAGCGAGCTCACGCTCGCGTGGTACGCGGCCATGTCCTGGCGTATCTGTGGGGTATCGGGTAGGTTCGGTGGCGGGAGCACG
>JAWWQA010000440.1:0-3962 GCA_033854695.1 Rubrobacteraceae bacterium | reverse complement strand
GAGTAGACACTATGCTTATTACCTTTCAGACCAAGCCGGATGGTGTCCTCTCTAAAGACGGGTTCGTCATAACCATCCTCGAAATCGCCCAGAGCTTGGGCATCTCAGAGCAAGCCGCGCGCGCATTGGTAAAAGCTGCATCTCTTGAAAGGACAGAGAAGTGCGCAAATCGGTTGCAGTAGTAGTGGCGATAATCGTCTCAACTGTCCTGGCGTTATATGTCGGTACTGCCATGGCTAATGACAACTCTGCTAATAAAAGGGGTCGTCAGGGACATGGGCACCACAAGGCTGTTAACAAAGCAAGTGGCAACGCGGCTGCTAACAAAGGAAATGCCAAGGGGGCTGCTAACATAGCAGGCGCGACTACCCTGGCCAGCAACCAGACTTCTTCGAACAAGGGCAATAGCGAGAATTCTGCGCAGGATGTCTCCTTTGCCTTCAAGGGGACTCTCGCCCAAGATGGAGCGCAAGACAGCCCAGTGCAGGTAAAGGTGGAGAAAGCGAATGATGCTGGCAAGTCTTTTGTGGGTAAGGAGATAAAGTTCACTGTTTCATCTGATACCGAGATCTACAGAGACAATGCAGATGGGCAGGTTCCCAATCTGGATGCCAAGCTTTCCGACCTTAAGGCAGGGGACAATGTGATGATTCAAGCCAAGGGAGCCCAAGAGGTAACTAGCTTCACTGCCGGTCTGATCAGTGCCGAGCCTCCTACATCTAACACTGCGGATACGCCTAATACCAACAATGGGTCGTCGCGTTTAGTGACCAACAAGAACCCCTAAAACCACGGTTTAGATGCTCTGGTAAACAAGGCCGGAGTCCTCATCGGGGCTCCGGTCCTTTTGTGTTAAGTGCGGGAGCCGGACGCGCAAGAATCTCCCGAGCCTAACGGTCTATCGACCAACGACTTCGAACAGGCTTTCTCAAACCTGTCTAACGCCGAGCTGCTCGCTGCGCTAGACCTGCCGCTCTTAGAGCTAGAGAAGCGTTTGTACCGCTACACCCACGTTGGCCCCGAGCTTCTAGAGATGGATGACGAAGGGCTGGTACTGGCCGTGAGGGCCAAAGCAAGTCTGGGGCAGGCGCTCTCTTCCGCCCAGCATCCCGAAGTCATCTGCAGTTGGTAAGAGTAGGAGAGTGGAAGCCCACCGGCATCCGCACCTCGTGGAACACGGCCTTCGATCGCGTGGGCGCAAACCAGGCGTAACCTACGCCGCGATCACCTACGTCGTCACTGTCCATAAGGCTTTCAGTTCCAGGTTCATCGAAGCCAAGCTCCGTAGTCGACAGGCTTCAGCCGAAATCCGACAGGCAGAATCTGATCTATACTAACAAAAGGTAAAGAATGGATTTTAGAGAGCGCGAGATAGACTTCCAGGAAGCGGACAGCCGCTACGTCGAACTGAAACGCCAACTCAATGCCAGGAGCATTAGTGACGAGGAGTTCGACGCGCAACTCCAGCAGCTGACGGTACAAGACGACGAAGGCCGCTTATGGGCCAAGTCGCGCGAGACCGGCGAGTGGCATTACCGTGACGGTAGGGCCTGGACGCGAGCTACCCCGCCGGGCTACCAGCCGCTTCGAACACCGCCTGCACAGAGCACGCCGGATCCCCAATCGCATCTCGAGCAGGACGAACAGTTGACCTCACCACAAACCACTTTCCCAGGTAGCGCGGCTACTCAAGCTCAGGAAAGAGGAAAGCAGCCTCGAGAAGTACTCTATGGAATCATCTTAACGGCCGCGATCCTCATGGCGGTAGGGATCATGGTCTGGAGGCTTATACCAAATGCCCCAGATGAGGGAGGACCCCTACCCGAAGAAGCCTCGGGGCCGGCGCCCGGCTACACCTTGCTTGAGCACGATTCTGAGGCTCTCTGGATGGAGGTCCCCGCTGAGTGGGATGAGACTATCATCGGTGACTCAGAGGGGGAAAAGGGGAGGGAGGCCTGGTCGGCGTTTTTGGGTGAGGGTGAGAGCGCCGGTCCCTCGATGACAGCCGTGAACGACCTCTACTCTTGGCGTAACGGTACTGTGGGGCATCAGGGGATCTATGTGGTGGCCTCAAAGAGCCTGGCGCAGAAATATACTGATGATGAGCTCATCACCCTGGGTCCCAACAACTACTCCGCCGCCTGCCAGGCGGGCACTCCCCAGGACTTCGACCGGCCGCCTTACTCAGGGAAAATACTGGAATGGAAGAACTGCGGCGGGGATAGTGACCACAGCGCCATCACGCTAGCTGCCGCGCCAAAGGACCGCGAATGCGTGATCGTGGCGCAGATCGGGGGATACTTCAAGACCCAGAGTGACGAGGAGAACCGCCAGCATGTCTTAGATGCCCTCAATGCCGACTGCAGCAAAATCGGTTAGGCCTCAAGTCAAAGGCTGATGCATCGATCCCACCTGCCGCTTCTCGTACTACGGATGGGTGTAGTCGTAGCCGTGGAATAGCGTATACCTGCACTTCGTCACCCCCGGAGTGTTGGCGGCTTGGATCGTCTTCTGGCATCGTTTCAACATCGTCATCTTCTTTATGGGCTTCACTTACGTTTACTCCTGGATCCAGAGCGGTGGGCTATGTCTATTGCATCTGGTAGAGATACGTGACGGCATGGAGGAACGCGAGCGTAGACAATAGAGCGAGTTTTACGAACCACAACATCTCGTAGTGGCGCAGTGCTCGCCAGAGATACGAGTAGGTGTAATATAGGGTAGCGAAGTCTGAGGAGGGTTTGAAAAAATCTCCACCATCGTTTACTGTCGTTGAACAGACGCTTAGTTGACGATGACAAGGCGGGTCAGAGTATGAAGAATCGCAAACTTCAAGACGGGGGGATGATTTGCTACACCTAGAGCAAAGACCAACCGGGGTCCCGCAAGCACAGGACCGCCTCGAAAAACAAAGGTTTACTCCAACCGACAAAGTGTGCTTTGTCGGTGTAAAATTGTAGCAATATGCGACTAATAATCTCCGAAAAAGCAAACGCGGCCAAAAAGATCGCCCAGTTCCTTGCCGAAGGGCCGGTCAAGGATGGTAAGCACCGTTCGGTCCCTCACCACACCTTCACCTGGAAGGGTGAGGGGTGTGTCTCGGTCGGCCTCAAGGGTCACGTCCTGAACCTCGAGTACCCTGAGGAGTACTCAAACTGGCAGAAGGTCGAACCCTCTACTCTCATAGACGCGGAGATCCTTAAGTCCGTCTCCGAGAAGGGCGTGGCCGAAGCGGTGCGCTCATTGGCCAAAAAAGCCGATGAGGTCGTCATCGCCACGGACTTCGACCGGGAGGGCGAGCTTATCGGCGTCGAGGCCCTCTCTCTGACCTTCGAGGCGAACCCGAAGCTCATGGACCACGTCCAGCGGGCGCGCTTCAGCGCGCTTACCAAGGGTGAGGTGACGCGGGCGTTCGAGAACCTCGTCGAGGTCAGCAGAGATCTCGCGGCGGCGGGCGAGGCGCGCCAGGATATAGATTTGATCTGGGGCGCCACCCTGACCCGCTGGGTCTCCCGGGCGACGAAGCGCTACGGGAGCGCCTTTCTCTCCGTGGGCCGCGTCCAGAGCCCGACCCTCGTCCTGATCGCCGAGCGCGAGCGCGAACGCCGCGCCTTCACCACCGAACCATACTGGGAGATAGAGGCGAGCCTCAAGAACGGCGAGGCGTTCACCGCCCGCCACGCCGCGGGCCGCTTCCGGGAAGAATCCGCCGCACGGACGGCGTACGAAAACCTGACAGACGTGGCGAGGGTTACGGAGGTCAAGCAGAAGTCGGCGACGAGGCCGGCGCCGATACCGTTCAACACTACCGGTTTCCTCTCGGCGGCGGCGAACCTCGGGATCAGCCCCTCACGTGCCGCGCGGCTCGCCGAGGACCTGTACATGGACGGTTACATCTCCTATCCCCGCACCGACAACACCGTCTACCCGAGCAGCCTGAACCTGCATGAAATCCTCGGACA
>JAWWQA010000439.1:0-3595 GCA_033854695.1 Rubrobacteraceae bacterium | reverse complement strand
ACGTAGCAAGTATTGCGTCTACAAAAAGCTTTTTAGATTTTAAAGAATCTTCTTATTTTCCTCGTTCTCGGCCACTTTCGGAGGCTCGTGGAGCGGTGAGGCTGGCTCCGCGCAGTCCCCGCGTCCTGGAAAAGGGCGTTCTGTTCGGACGCGGGGATGACGTTTGCTTTTGTGGCCCCCTAGCCTAGAAGGGGATGTCGTCGAAATCCTCTTCGTTCAGGTCCACGTCGTCCCGAGAGGACGGGCGGGCGCCTGCGCGGCTGCGCTGGCCTCCGCCGGGCTGTGCGCCACCTTCGCCGCTACCTTCGCTCCGGCCGAGGAACTGGACGTTATCGGCCACGACATCGACCTTGGAGCGTTTAGAGCCGTCCTGGGCTTCCCAGGTACGGTACTGCAGCTTGCCTTCGACGAGGATCGGGTCGCCCTTCTTCTTGTAGTTGGCGATGGTCTCGCCCAGCTCCCGCCAGGCCGTGATGTCGAAGAAGTCGACCTCTTCACTCTTTGAGCGCACCCGGTTCACGGCGAGCCCGAACTGGCAGACCGGGATGCCGTTGTTCGTGAACCTCAACTCGGGGTCCCTGGTAAGGTTGCCGGCGAGAACCACCCTATTAAAGCTGACCATACTTGTATCCTCCTTTTCGAGCCTCTATAGGAAGTGTACAGAATCGTTCCGGCTTCTCAAGTAGAAAGTATCCGGAATTACCCGAGGAATCTCGAGAGGGCAAGCAGGCCAAGCCCCGCGACGACAACCCCTGAACCCCTGTTGACCCAGCGCAGCCCGCCGGGAGAAAGCTTCGTGCGAAGGAGGCCGACGACGCCGCTCAAGAGCAGCCACCATAGGGCCGAGCCAAGGAAGACCCCCAGAACCAGCAACGTTGTGGAGAGGCAGTCTTCTTTCTCGCCATTTGCACCCAGCCCGGCAAAGATCGCCGCGAAGGAGAGGATCGTCGTGGGGTTCGTCAGCGTCAGGAGAAACGTCGAGGCATAGGCGCTCAGGAGCCCACTCCCCCGAGCCGGAGCCGCTCGCTCGGCGGGACGTTCCAGGAAGATCCTGCCACCCAGAACCAACAGGAACGTCCCACCGAACGTACGGAGCCAGGCTTCGCCTTCTATCAGGAAGGTCGATACAAAGGTAAGCCCGAGCGCTGCGATGGAGCCGTAGATCGCATCGGCCGAGGCGGCTCCGAGGCCCGAAACGAACCCGGAGGCGCGTCCATCTGCCAGCGTACGGCGAATGCACAGCACCCCGACCGGCCCTACGGGCGCAGCGATGGCCAAGCCAATGGCGATACCTCTAAACAACAAACCGATATCCATTCCCTTCTCCTCAAAGCGAGATTGCGGGGCAAGGTGACTTCCCTGATCAGCAGGAAAGCTCGAAGATGTACCGGGGAGCGCCTCTACGGCGCCCGGAAGCGGAGCCTAAAGCTCCTATACTAGGGGAAAGGTTATCGGCGCTGTCGAAACTCGACGAGGAAGTTGGACCTTGCCGGTAGCCGCCACACCTCGCCGGCGCCTCTGGAGAGATCGGTAGTAGCAGAGATGGGACAGTAACTCATGGTGGACACATCCTACTCCACATATGCCAGACCTCGCAAGGGTTGCTGCTAGCTCCCCTTCGTGACGGCCACATCGGCCTTCTTGTCGTTGATGGTCACGGTTACGTCCCCGTTCTCGTCGTTGCGGAAGACCTTGGCGCCCGCCTTCTGGAGGCGTTCGAGCGCCTGGGGTGTAGGGTGACCGTATGTGTTGTCGGCGCCTACCTGGATGACCGCTATCCTGGGCTTGAAGTGGCTGAGGAAGAGGGGCGTCGAGGACGTTTTGGAGCCGTGATGTGTGACTTTCAGAAGTGTCAATGGGCCAGTATAGGGGCCGTTGCTCATGTACTCCTCGGACTTCTTCTCGGCGTCGCCAGCGAGGAGGACGCGGGCGGAGCCGAAAGTCAGGAGGATACCCACGGAGTTGTCGTTGGTCTCGGAGAAGAGTCCGCCTTCGGCGTCAGTTGGAGGCGCTATAACATCGATGTTAGTACCAAATCCCCCAGCTTTTGGCCGTTAATTAGGGCTCCGCTCACCTCAAGCGTACCGTCTGTGTTGGCGACCACCCGCAAATTTAGCAACCTATAGACGCGGTGCCGATCCTCGGGAGTGGCAGCGTCTATAGCTCCTGGAGTCACATCAGCATAGGATTCCAAAAGGGTGTCACGCTCGGCCTCCAGTTCTGCTACGCGCTCCCTATGGTGATCAAGCGCACCCAGCTCACGTAGGGCCGTAGCGCGTGTTTCATCCAGCTCAGAGAGCTTGATCCCCAACTCATCAAAGGTTATGTAGCCCTCCGCCGCCATATCCTGGAACCTAGACCGCTTGCGATCCACCTCGGCCAGCTTCTCGAGCCACGTCTTTTTTGCCCGCTCCGGGTTGCCGTGCAAGCCTTTGCGTTCCTCCTCTATTATCGCCTCAAGGCCTGTGCGCAGCCGTTGCGGATTCTTCAGAAGGCCAGATACAAGTTCCCAGACAACTGAGTGCGCCCAGTCAGAGCGTATGCTTTTGCGGTTCTGGCAAGTGTCATTGCGCCGGTTGCCCTCCCGACAGCGGTAGTAGCAGATAACCCCCTTCTCCCCAGACTTCGTCCGGTAGTATCTGTCGAGAGCCTCCATAGCACGCCCGCAGTTCCCGCAACGCATGAGCGCCCCAGAGAGCTCCCAAAACCTACCAGCGAGTTTGGACGGGGAGCGGTATTCTGCGACGATTGCCCGTGCTGCGTCCACCCACTCGCGGGGTATGCCTGACTCCGCTATGGGTACGGCGATCCACTCGGTCTTGTCCTTGAATGTGACACGGCTGTGCTTCCTATATACCCTGCCACTTGGGCTCGGCTCGGAAACCTGCTTCGTGGTCGTGCGGCGGCGGTTGAACCACCACACACCATAACGCTTCTCAGGATCGAGCTTTGAGGCTACCTCCGGCGAGACGAGGCCCTTTACCTCCTCGAAGGCATGCGGCTTGTAGACGTCGTCCAGAATGAAGCGCTTTATTATCCTCTTGCTCCAGTACTCGCCCCCGGCAGGGCTCTTCACACCTGTGAGCCTGAGGTTCCTCCTCACACCGCCCAGACTTACTCCCTCGACCCCCACCATGTGGAAGATGCGCTGCATGACTTGCATCTTCTCCTCGTCCACCTCGTAGCCGTCTCTCGCGGCGTTGAAGCGGAAGCCGTAGTTAGCAGTGTGCCCGGCAACTACCTTCCCCTCTCTGGCCTTCTGCAGCTTCCCTCGGCGGCTGTTTCTGGCTATCTGCGCTCGCTGAAACTTGGCGAGCTGGTCGAGGATGCCGTCCGTGAGCTCCCCTTCCGGGCTATCGTCTCCCGTATCATTTAAGGCGCGCAGCTTCGTCCCGTGCTCCTCAAACTCGCGTCGTAAGAAGTAATGATAAGCAGGCTCACGAGCGATACGGTCCCGGTCTTGAGCCAGCACGACCGAGACTCCACCGGCTTTGCTAGCCACCAGATCCCTAACGTGGTCCATGCCGGGCCGCTCCAGGCTCGCTCCACTCTGGCCGGGGTCCGTGACCACTTCTAGGACCTCGTACCCCTCGCG
>JAWWQA010000438.1:0-5917 GCA_033854695.1 Rubrobacteraceae bacterium | reverse complement strand
GGCTACGCATTGGTCAGCCGGGGACGGATTGTGTAGTTCCAAGCAGGGCAGACCTCGTGACGTTCGAGCTCGAGCGTCTTCATCTCGGCGTCCGAGACCCGCCGTCCTTTGGTGTAGACCTTCTCGTTGAGTACCGCCTTCACTTTCAGTCCGGCTGTCGTTGTCGTATTGCGGATGAATCCGAGCATCGCCTCGAAGCTCCTCAGCGGTTTGCCTGCCCAGTTGAGACTGATAAAGCTCAAGAGCCGATGTTCGAACTCGGGGTTGTACTTCGAACAGCCTCGCGGATAGTGACATACCGTTACCTCCACTCCCAACCGATCCGCCAACCGCTCTTGCACTTGCTGGTTCCATACCCTGGAGCGCGCCCCGTTGCTACCCCCACCGTCGGCCAGGATCAAGAGCCGTTTAGCGCTGGGATAGCTCTCGCGCCCTTCCTCCTCCCACCACGAGGTGATGGCCTCCACGGCGAACTCGGGCGTGTCGGCTGATTGCCCTACCATCACCCATCCTCGGTTCTTGGCCACATCATAGATCCCATAGGGGACCGCTCGCCCCTCGGCCTCACTCGGGAAGTCATGCACGTTGACCTGTTCGGCCTGCGCTCCCCACGCCTGGCCTGCGTTTTCGAAGTTTCCGATCAGGTCCTTCTTCTTGGTATCGACGCTGATGACAGGCTCGCCCGCGGCAACGAACGTCGCTCTGCGCTTGGCAATGTAGCTAAATGGCAATGTAGCTAAACTGAGTGTCCCGATCCGGATGATTCGATCCCGTCTCCTCGCTCTTTAGGTTGGCTCGAAGCCCGAAGCCCGAAGCTTCCTGAGCAAGCGTCCTACCGTCGGAGCCGAGGCGGCGTGCCCGGCTTGGCCAAGCTCGCGGCTCAGCCGCTGAAGGCTGGAGCGCACCCACTTCCTCTCGCTCATCGGATCACCTCCCGTTCGCCCCTCGACCAACTCTCGGACGGCTCCTTCTATGGCCGGATCTTTTTTTCGCTCGAAGGCCGTCCACCTCCCGGCAGCCGGATGCGCCTCGCCGGTCGGTCTACAAGCCCCGCTCCCAGTTCCCGTCGCCCACGTCGGATCGTCTTCTGGTCAAGGCCCGTGATCTTCGCCATCAGCACATCGCCTCCGTGCCCGATCCGGTTTGACTCCAAGGCCACATACCATCGGCGTTGCTGCTCATCGAGTCGGCTCACCAAGATGTTGATCTGCCGGTGCAGCGCCCGGGGTTGGGATGCTCCACCTCTTCCTGCTGGCAGTCCTCGCACTCACACTCATGGATCTTTGTAATCGGCATGCGTCCCTCGCGATCAATGATGGCTTTCCGCGCTCGGAACAAACATCATACACTCCAACTTCCAGAGCGCCTTCCCGGGGCGATCAAATCGGGAAGTTGATCTTTAACGGCCCCTTAGTCGCCACCTTCTTGCCCCAGGGCGTCAGCCGAGAAGAGCACTAGGGAGCAGCCCGTGGGGAAAAGTATCTCGTTGACTCCCCTGGAGATGAGGTTAGCTGTAGATAGGGGACTACTCGCCCCCCAGTAGGTGACAGCCAAAATCAAACCGCCAAACACAATCCCCACTCCCAGCCCTACGGCGATGTGTGCCCCTAATCCCCCCCATGGACGCTGCCCAACCCACCCAATCGCTGCCCCAAGGCACCCGTACTCCACCCCCTTAAGAACAACAACCACTAGGATTATGGAAAACCCAATAGAAGCAGTTCCTACAACCCCTAAAGCCTTGCGTAGGCCATCATGCAGACTGCGAGCAATAATGAATGAGAGGGGAGCTGCCAGAAGCCCCAGGAATCCCATTAGAGCTGGACGGCGGAGATTCGCAGCAGCATTCCCTAAGGAGAGAGCAACACAGACCAGAAAAGCCCACGAAACCTGCTGGGCAAGCTCTGCAGCGATCACCCCGATTCCAGGGAGCTCTCCGAAGCCGGCAGTAAGAAGCAGGATTAAGGCTTCCATAACCAAACCGAGCATGATTGAAAGCCAGGCGACCCTAAGAAGCTTCTCAACAAGACTACTGGAGGGTCCGGCGGTAGTCTGCCTTTCGCTCACACTTGCTTTATAACCTAAACCAGGGGTCATTGGAACCCTTGCTCTCGAGCAAGTTGAGGAGCTAATACCTACAGGGAACTGGTTTCTGAGAATCGAACGAAGCAGCAACTAGGTTTCCGAGAATTCGCTGAATAGGCAACTCAAACTCGTGTATCAAAAACGACCGTTTTTGTACATAGCGGCATCCCCAGGCGTTCCCTTATCTGTAGGGCGGACCGATAAAGGGTTTGCACGTGGTGAACTGGGTCTCGGAATTTTGGGGATTGTGAAAGACCATGCCGACCGTATAGTCTGCATATGCACGCTACAGCACACCAAAGGTAGAGAGGAGCCGCATATGGCCAATCCAGTTGTGCATTTCGAGGTACTCGGCAAGGACGCCGAAGCACTCCAGAGCTTCTACAAGGACGCGTTTGACTGGCAGATGCAACCGGCGATGCCGACCTACGCGATGGCGCTCCCCGGCGGCGATGGTGGCATCAACGGCGGCATCGGCACAGGCATGGAGGGCTATGCTGGCCACGTCACGTTTTACGTCGAGGTCCCCGACCTTCAGACGACGCTGAGCAATATCGAGAGGCTCGGGGGCAGCACAGTAATGGGACCCGAGGACGTGCCGGAAGGCCCCAGCATCGCGATGTTCGCCGATCCGGAGGGCCACCTCGTGGGTCTCTCGTCAAGGCCGAGTCTTAGCCGTAGCTAAGAGTGTGCTCAAGGACTATCTAGGCTGGGAGCTTGCAACGCAGCGGAGCCCCTAGTTGACGATAATTACACGTTCTCGGAAAACAAACCGCAGATCGAGGCGTATCTCTGCATATCTGTTCGGCACCACTGCATCTAGTATCGGCCCTACCGTATGGGGGAGTAGAAACCGCACAAATTCATCCGATCTACTCCCCTATATGCAGGGTGTTGGATATGGGCTGCCGAGAATATACCTTCTGAGACTGTTTGAAAAGTACATGAAGCGAGGGTTTGCCCCTAAAATTCTTGCCCCGCGACGGCCAGGAATGACACTTTTGTTCTGTTTAGCGGGCCCGTAGGGCTCCTTTTTCAAAAGCCTGTCGGGACTTTTCAGACAGTCTCTCTCGGCAACCTAGAGAATAGAGGCAATCTGTCCTTCTAGCGTTCTAGGTGCTAGTTCCTTCGCCGCCAAGCCTTGACAGATTTCTTATTTGCGGGCACTCTTATATTAGTAACTTTGGTGTTGAGTGCTTCGAGGGGGGACTAGGTGCGCGTCGATGTCAACGGTATAGGTATCGAGGTCGAGGTCAATGGAGAAGGCCAGCCCGTAATCCTGCTCCACGGCTTCCCTGACTCCGGACGTCTGTGGCGCAAGCAGGTGCCAGCTCTGGCCGGGGCTGGCTTCCAGGTCATCGTCCCCGACCTTCGTGGCTTCGGCGCTTCCGACAAGCCCGAAGGGATCGAGCAGTACGCCATCCCCGCCCTCGTCGGCGACGTATTTGGGGTACTGGACCATCTCGGTGTCGAGCGAGCGCACTTCGTGGGCCACGATTGGGGGGCAGCGCTGGGATGGACGGCCGCAGCGCTGATGCCAGAGCGGGTCGACCATCTGGTCGCTCTCTCCGTCGGCCACCTGACATCCTACGCTAACGCTGGCTTTGAGCAGCTGGAGAAGGCTTGGTACATATTACTCTTCCAGTTCCAAGGGATCGCCGAGCAGTGGTTATCCAAAGACGGATGGGCTAACTTCCGAGCCTGGGCCCAGCACCCGGACGCTGACGCCGTAATCGCGGAGCTGGAGGCGACCGAGGCGCTTACCCCAGGCCTCAACTGGTACCGGGCGAACCTCCCGCCTGAGAGGTTCGTGGAGCCGGCCCTCGAGCTACCCGCGGTTCAAGCCCCGACGCTCGGTGTGTGGAGCAGTGGTGACGTTGCCCTCACTGAGGCTCAGATGACTGGATCGGAGAAGTACGTGTCGGGCTCGTTCCGATACGAACGGATCGACGACGCTGGCCACTGGATGCAACTTGAGGCATCCGAGGAAGTCAACCGACTGTTGCTCGACTTCCTCCCCTACTGAGCGGTAGCCTGAAGTGAGGCGCGACTTCTGCTGGAAGATGCATAAATCGATGTGCTCTAGTTTCCGGGAAGCCCTTACTCTTGGAAAGAGAGTTTCCGAGAAGTGACTCATGGCCCTTGCCGGGCCATCCCGAAGCTATGAAAATGGGACGCTGTCGACTGTATTTTCACACCAGACCTTATTCTAGGCAATTGAGTGAGTTGGAAAGGGTGTACCAAAAACGACGGTTATTGACATACCTCTTGCTATCCGTGAAAACGGTAGATGATGAGCACGAGTAGGTGTTTCGAAACCCGTCCCTCTTTCTACGTACCAAAACCCAGCAATGCTCACGAATTCTGAAACACTCTGGAGGCAACCTGCTCCCCAGCGTCTCTAGGCGCATGCTGTTTCTGAAAATAGTGCATGTGGATCAAATGCTGCTCTCTCTATTGGACGGCCTCTTAGCGTGTGGGACTCGACATCGCGTAGTACTGCTGCTTTAGGGGTTGACGGGCGCGACGGTGACCTCCTTCGAGTTGGGCGGGAAGACCTTCCCGTGCTCATCTTCGTAGGGTTGATAGGTATCTTTGTGGAAGAGCCCATCGAAGGTGACCTTGCCGTCCTCCTTCACTTTCTTGTAAGTCTCCCACTTCGAATAATCGGCTCCTAGGTAGGTAGACTCAGAGTCCATCTCCACCTCCCTGCCTGTAGGCTGGCCCCAGATCTCAGCGTAGATGTACCCGTCGTCCGCCACCCACTCCCGCAGAAGTATGTAGCTACTCGTATCGTTCTTGAACTTCATGTCCAGGGCTCCATCCCCGTTCTCATTCCCAAACCAGACTGTGGCGTCCATACCCGGCCGGATATAGGGAAGCTGCGTAGCGTGTGGGTGGCGCTCAAGGATTTCCAGGCCCGCGTAGTTGGTTGCCATGTACAGGGTCGAAGTAACTTGGCAGAGTCCTCCACCATCGGCTTTGTCTTCCTTGCCATTGATGATGACGTCTGTCTTGTTGTAGTGCAGAGGAGAGACGACTTCGTTCATCGAGAACACCTCCCCCGGGGCTAGAAACGTGTCGTTGATCGCATTAGAGCCGATTGCGAGGTTCTCTACCCGTTCGGAACTTTTGTCAGTGCTCAGCGTGTACTGGGTACGGTATTTGCCCAGGCTGGTTGTAGGCTTTATCTTCTCGGCCTCCTCGGTGGTGAGCTTGGGCTCGTCGGTGACGATTGGCACCTCGTACTCGCTCTTCTCTTCGGGGAGCCCGGCCTCGATCTCGTCGAGCAGCTTCTCCTCATCCACATGCTGTCCGCTCCGACTCTGCGTAACCGAGACCCCGTTGTCGTTGACCTTGAACCCGGCCTCGACCGGCCTGACCGTCAGTTCATTGAACACGCCCGATAAACCGCCCTGCAGCTGCTCTCGGTTGTAACTCACCACGAACGGAATCGATATGCCCCATCTCGTCTTCATCCTCTCGCCGATGCGTTTGAGGACGTCACCCTGGCGCCCGACAGCGTAAGCTCGCTCAACAGTGGCTTGGACGTCGAAGTTCACACCTAGGTCTTTGGAGGTGATGGTGAACTCCTTGGGCCCAGAGAGTTTGATCTCCTTGAGCCCACCCGTCTGCTCTTCAAGTATATTTTGGGCCTCTTCGGACGTCTTGCCACCAAGATCCACCCCTCCTACCGATACACCCCGGTAGATCTTGCCATAGTTGGTCCAGTAATCTGCCGCCACCACTAGTAGCGCGACCACGACGGCGCAGGCGAGAAGCAGGGAAACGAGGGTTCTCAGCCAGCGGCGTTTCAGACGCTTCTTCGAGA
>JAWWQA010000437.1:0-5691 GCA_033854695.1 Rubrobacteraceae bacterium | reverse complement strand
CCTCGACCGAGAGGCCGGATCGGACATCCAGAGGAACGGTGATGCTCAGAAGCTCTGACAGGGTCACCTCCAGCCCTTCTTCTGCCGACATCTCGCGCAGTTCCCTCGATAAGCCCCTGGCTAGTTCGAGCGCTTCTTGCGTTGTACTCTTGGCGAGCTCCAACCTGGCCTGGGCTTTCGAGGGGTCTTTGGTTCTGTAGATCTCGAAGATCTCCAGGCTCCGGAACGCCACCATAATGGAGTGGGCTACCCTGTCGTGCAGCTCCCTGCTGATTCTCCGCCGCTCGTCGGCGTGGGACTCGTGAACCTTTTCAAGTAGATAATCAGTATATGCTACGGCCGCTCTCGCGACATGTTCCATGATAGTCTTTTGGATAGCCAAGGCTACTGCCGCTACCTCACGCCTTGAGGTCGGAGACGGAGGCAGGTTGTCTACCACCACCGACAGTGTTGCCTCAGAGAGGGCCACCACGGCTCGAAGGGATTCACTAGCGTGCACGTTCGCGCTGGCCCTCGAAGACCCGATAGTCTCGGAGAGTTGATCTTCCCTTTGTTCCATGCTGGATGGTGCTTCTAGCCCACGCAAGTTCGCCGCGACCTCTGTCAGCGTGGAAATCGCATGCGTCCTCAGCTGCTCGCGTGTCTCCGCTTCGGCAACCAGGGAACTCCCCATGGCGAGCAGCAGTTCCTCATAAGCCGCGATAATCTCCTCGAAACGCGTCTCGAGAATTTCGGCGGCAATGCTTAGGTGGCCTGGAAAGGCTGTGTGTTCGATTACTCCCTCAAAACCTTCTTCACGTCTTTGCCCGCTACCAGATCACAACGGCCAAGGTGGCAACATACTGGGTATTCATGAACGCCTTATAGGGCCTCCTGCGTCTCGACTTGTTGCCCCTGCTCCAAGGACCGAGCGTGATCAATGCGACGGCTATAGCCCCGGACGCCAGTACGAAAGCAGGAATCAGCAAGCTTGTGGCAAAAAGCGCGGCCGACAGGACGTACCCGCCGCCGAGGCAAAGGGCCATCCCTGAGAAAACGAGCCGAGCGACTTCCTCACCCCAGACTACCGGCCCACTCCTCCGTCCAGCCTGCCTATCCCCCTCGACGTCGGAGAGATCCTTCGTCTGGCCCACGAGCCCCATCCATAACGCCATCACCGCGGCAAAAACAAAGAGGGAGCGAACGTCGCTTCCGCCCCCGTTTGCTGCGTAACCCGCGTTGTAGGTTATGAGGGCCGCGAGTATCGCCACAGCTGCCGACCCTGTGGACCAGCGCTTGAGGTAGAGGGGCGGACCCGAGTAGAGCCATCCCAAGGCGAGCAGCACGACAACGCTTCCTACCATTAAGCCTCCCAACAAGAAGCTACCCGCAATGCTTAGAACAGCGAGACCACCAGCAACCCCAGCGGCCTGCGCAACCGGCAACTTTCCGCTAGCCACCGGCCTCGAAGAGCCATTGATCTGATCTTCCTCAACGTCCATAACACCGTTAAGTATATAGATCGACAACGTCGCGAAAAGCCAGAGCACTGCTCCTGCCCATAACGAGAAGTTTACCACCCCTCCAGCGAAAAGCGAGTCAGCAAAAGAAGCACCAGCCAGAAAGCGCAACAGGAAGATGCCTTGAACAGCCGGCCTAGCCTCCAAAAAGCACCGGTAGAGCACCTCAGCGATCCGACAGCACCACCCAACTGCCAGAGTGACGTACGACATCCGCTCTAACCTCCTTACCTATTTTTCCCGGGCAAAAAGTAACCCCTATATCAGGTGCATGTTCGTACAACTAAGGGATTGTTAGCATCGCCCGAAGGTCGTAAATGACCTACGACCTTCTATACATTTTGAATACACATTTAGTAGCATTTTGTACACAAAACAGCGTCTAGGCCTTAACACGGTGGGTTTTAGGCGCTAAGGTTGATATAAGGGTGAGGAGGTAACCGAACCACTAGACGGTAGTGAAACTCCTAAGAAGCTTCCTCGGGAAGGAGGGAGAGGATGCGTCCTCGCACCGGTTTGGCAGAAGGGATTACAGGTCAAAGGTATAATGTAGGAGTCCTTAAAATGGATTTTAGCGCCGAACGGGATTACTCAGCTCAGCGGTACAACGAAGAAGGCGGTCCTTTGGGGAATCGAGACGTTCCCATTGGTGCCTCTCTGTGGACCACGACCGCTCTAGATCATCAGCATCAAGCTACGATGGCGGACCTGCCGGAGAACGTTTCGGCTACGGCACGACAAAGGGAGGATCATCTTCCTTTTGGTGCTGCGGCCTGGAAATTGGGGCATGACCTCATCGATGAACAAGAGTATGGACGGGCTGCTGAGTGTTTCCGTCGGGTGCTGCTCTCGGTTGGCACCTCGGCGAACCAACTGTCCATTGAGGCGGCCGAGGTAGCCGTACAGCTGTGTGCCGCGCTAAGTCAGGAGCGATCGGTTGGAGAGAAACTACAGGACATCCGCAGGATATTGGGTCAAAACCTGTCTGAGCTTAGCTACGAGGAGGTAAGTTTCGTCAGGGACACGCTCGCTACTTGTAAACGGGCCCAAGCCCAAGCTACTCACTACGGATCGTCGACTCTTGCGGCGAGAGAGCCAACGGGAGCGACAGCAGGGAGAGCCCTACCGCCGGCTGGAGCGCCGACTCCTCCTGGCTCCTGGGACCTGGCATCCAATCGTTCGGGAGCAGTTGCGGTTGCTTCCCGATCTTGTTTACGGGTCCATTTCTTCGGCCGCTTCGAGCTCTTGCGGGACGGCGAGGAGGTTGTGTGCCTGGGTCGCAACGGCAGGGCGCTGGCAATCCTCAAGTACCTGCTCGCCCATCGCAAGGACCGTCCTGTGCCCCAGGACTACCTGATGGGCTGGCTATGGCCGGAGTCGGACCCCAAGAGGGCCCGCTGGTCCTTGAACTCCGCCATCTACGTCTTACGCAAGCTCCTCGGGGGTTGTGTGCGTTCCCTGCCCACATCCGAGATCGTCCTGTTCGATGGAGGCGGCTACCGGCTCTCGCCGCGCGTTCTACTGGACCTGGACACCGACGAGTTCGATGTCCATTACGAGGAGGGGCGTCGTCTGGAGGAGGCTTCTCGGGTACCGGAGGCGGTCGCCGAATACGAGAAGGCCGCAGAGCTGTACCGGGGGGACTACCTGATCGAAGACCTGTACGAAGATTGGACCATGATCGAACGCGAACGGTTGGTCGATGCGTACACGGACTTGTCGCGCAGGCTGGCCGTCCGCTATATGGAGGGAGGGCGGCTCCGAGAGGGCGTCCGAACCTGCTATCGGATCCTGGAGAAGTACCGCTGCGACGAGGACACCCACCGCCTGCTGATGGAGTGCTACGTCCGCCTCGGCCAGCGGGCTCGAGCGCTGCGCCAGTATAGGTTGTGCGAGCAGGTGCTTAGGCACGAGTGCGATATGATGCCCTCCCCCGAGACTCGAGCCCTCTACGCGAGCATCCTGAAAGGTGGCAGGCGCCGCTAAAGGTGCGGCTTACGAGAAACCCGCACCGATTCACCTACGAGTCATCCGGAAGCCATTCGGAGTTCATCGCCCTCTGCTAGGAGAGCAAAAAGATGGTGATCCAGATACGGATTACGGTAGGGGTAACCCACTGGGGGTTGCGGGAAGGAGGATAATCCGTGTCAGCTCGATAAGTCGAGAGAGAACTACTCAACCACTCTCGCCGCAACTAGCCAGAGATGCATCGTCTGCGAATAGACCAAATGGCTAGAAAAACTTAACTCGTTTGAGGCGTGCCACTACCTTTTGAGCTTGCCATAGTTGGGGCGCCATAGCTTTACGGCGGGGCAACTCTTGTCTCCCGCCCTCCTGGAAGAAGAGGAGAGAGGCGGGCGGAGACGATGAATAGGCGAATGTTTTGGTTCCGTGAGCTACGGGTGGGAGGGGGCGTGGCGAGCTCTTTGGTGGATGGTGGGGGGCTGCGCGGTAGTGTTCGCGTACGCCGTCTTGAGCTATATCGCCTGGAAGACGCAACAAAGGCGGCGGGAAGGATAGAGCAGCCACTCATGGAAGGGGGAGGATTAGTCACCCCAACCAACCTAAGCCCACCGCCTGTTGACGGAAACCTAATCATATCACAAGGAAGTGACGTGTGTATCAAAGCGAGAGTGTGTTGACTCCATTTTCCTGCGCCCCATCCTCGGATGACTCTTGGTGCGAGGCCTACTGCACCAGGAGTAGTCTTAGGATCGATTAGAGTAGCCTGCCATCGAGATGCCCGCCCCTGAGTAAACAGGCGCTAATCATACTTTAGGGCAGCAATAATCCTCCATTAGTAGGATGCGATGCCAAGAACTTTGAGTCATTCTTCTTGTGACACGAGGGGGGGAACCGGCGCTCGTGCCTCTTTCTATTCCCCACTACTCTAATTCGGGCGCCGGTTTTGTTCTATCCCCGATTCAGTACTTCTTCGCAGCTCTTGCCTTCTCCCGAAATTCCGGATATGGATTACGATAGGAGCAACCAGTCGGGGGTTGCGGGAAGGAGGATCCTGCGTGTCGGCAGAAGAGAACAAGGCAGTTCTCGATGAGCTCGTGGCGCCGGACGTTTTCAACCACAGTGCTGCTCCCGAATACCAGCGTGGCATCGAGGGGTTCAAGTATGTCAACAAGTGGGTGCTCGCCGCTGTACCCAACGTACATTATGCTATCGAGGGCATGATCGCCGAGGGGGGACATGGTGGCGTGTCGCGTCACGTGCAGCGGCACGCACGAGGGCGAGTTGTGGGGCCCCCTACGGGCAAGCGTTTCTCGGTCGAGCACGTCCATTGGCACCGCTTGGCCGACGGCAAGCTAGTGGAGCGCTGGGGCGTCAGGGACGACCTCGGGATGATGCAGCAACTAGGGGTTATATCCGCGCCGGAACAATAGGAGGAAGCTAGTACGACGTAACCCCGAGCGGTTACGGAAGGCTCATTCGTGGCCCACTAATTCTTGGTTCAGAACAGGTTTCATTGCGCGAGGTCGTTGAGAGACTCTTGGTGCAAGGCCCGTTACTCATACTTTAGGGCAGCGAAAACCCTCCTTTTGTATGATGCGGCACTGGGAACGTTGAGTCATTCTTGTAGCCGGAGGGGGAATCGGCGTTCGCTCTCCTTCTCTCGCCACTCATGCGGACGCCGCTTTTCTTCATCTCCAATTCATTCCTGCTGTAAATAAACCGGTGATAGAAGGTCAGAAGAAGAAGGGGATGAGTTGGAGTGAGAAAGGCAGCAAGGCACTTGGCATTCTGAGGGTGGTCGAGCTAAACGGACAATGGGAGGCTCTGTGGTTCGGACGCGCTGCTGCTTGATCTCCCGAAAATTTACAGGAAGAAAGAACTTGCTTCCGCCGTGAACGGCCACGTAAGGGTAGGTAGGACGACGCTTAACAAGAGCTTGTTTCCCGAAACGATCCAAAAAAGCGACGGCTATGTAATCAAGCGTCCCACAAGGTGGCAATAAAATCTCTGGCCTTTCGCAGCCCGCTCCCGAGATACCCGCGCCCAAGTAAATAGCAGCACAAAAGCGGCGGGGAGGGAAAGGGTTGTCACCCTTGGAAGGGGACCGTGCCACCCGACCATCCTACTCCCGCCGCCTATGATTACATCTTACCACAAAAAAGTGACGAGTGTATCAAAAGAAGACGTGCCAGCTTCGTTTGTTGCGCCTTATTCTCTGGAGCTCTAA
>JAWWQA010000436.1:0-3657 GCA_033854695.1 Rubrobacteraceae bacterium | reverse complement strand
GCTACGGTTTGCGGGGCAGGGCACCTCTGAGTACGTAGACAGGGCAGCCGAGGGTCACAACGCGCAGGTCGCCGCTGCCGCCGGGGTCAACGCCGAGGTACTCCACTTCGACGCTAAAGATGGGACGATGCTTACTCGCTTTGTTGAGGGTGTCACCATGGATGAGAACAGCTTTGACCTCGATCCCGGAGCACCGGCTCGTGCAGCGCTGGCGCTCAAGCGGGTTCACAGCATGGGTAGGGTTTTCAGATCCCGCTTCAACGTTTTCGCCGTGATCGACGGCTACCTGGACCTGCTGCGCGAGCTAGAGGCGCCGCTACCGAAGGATTACTACGAAGTACAGGGGGAGGCAGAAGCGGTGCGCCGGGCGCTGGAGGCGTCACCCATACCCCTCGCGCCCTGCCATAACGACCCGTGGCCAGGAAACCTCCTCGATACGGGCAGGCGCATCTACATCATCGACTGGGAGTACTCTGGTATGAACGATCCCGTTTGGGATCTCAGCGACCTCTCGATCGAAGCCGGGTTCGGACCCGAGCAAGACCGGCTGATGATGGAGACCTACTGCGGTGGCGCCGCGCCTCCGGCGCTCTACTCGCGCCTGGTGCTCTACAAGGCGATGAGCGACCTGCACTGGTCTCTCTGGGCCTTGATCCAGCACGCGAACGACAACCCGGCGGAAGACTTCCTGACCTACGCGCTGGAAAGGCTCGAGCGCTGCAAGACCCTGATGGGTAGCATCGATTTTGGCTGGCATCTGGCCGTGGTACGCGGGATTCGCCGGCCACGTATCTCAAGACACGTTAATCGGGCCAGCCCGGATCGGAGAGCTCCTATCTACAAGGTTCCAGGAGGCGGACAGCGCCTCACAAGCTCTCCGTCTACCACAAAGCGCGCCAGCTCGAGCGCGCCGGCGGAAGGACTTGGTAGGGCGGGAGGACTCGGTAGTACCGGCGCCACCGCAACCTAAAAGGGCTGGGTCGCGCGACCCGGCCCCGGGAGTAGCGGCTGGCTTACCGCTGCTACTACTTGAACAGATCTTTGAGCTTGCCCTTCTTCTCCTTGACGGTGCCCTTGCGCTGATCCGCGCGACCCTCGGCCTTCAGGTCTTTATCACCCGTTACGGCGCCGGCGGCCTCCTTAACGCGACCCTTAACCTTGTCCGTGACCCCTTCGGTTCTGTCTTGGCCGCTCGACTTGGACCTACGTCCCATCGGCCTTCCCCTTTCTAGTGCTCGCTTCCCGGATGCTGATTGTTACCTCTGTAATTTATACCATTGGGGTGAGGCACCTAAACCTACGCTACTCAGGGGAGGGAATCTCATCAAGGCTTCCTCGTCTTCCCACACCGATAAAGTCCAGAACTTTCGGCCCGGTATGTTCGCGTCTAGAGAGTATCCGATCAATCCCTCGGAATCGCTTAGCTGGTGCCAGATCTGTAAGGTGTATCTGAAGAACTTCGGCATCGCGCGAAACGTCTTGAGCGATAAGTATGACAACAACGCGAGGTACTCTTTTTCGTTCTCGGGAGCGACGAAGGACTTCCATGGCGACGCAGGCACAGCAACACATCTCCTTATCCCTACACTCCCCGGCGGAGCGCTTGCGCGTAAAATAGCAGGTGCCGTTACCCGAGACAAACCCTTGCATCAGAGTTTTGCCAGAGAGCCTGTACCGAGGTCGGCGGGTTTGCCCATACTTCTCGGCAATATCACAGACCGTAGATCTTTTGTGCCTCGGCTCCAGAGCTACCGTCCGAGCGGCTAAGTGGGATGCTGATACGTACCATGAAAAGAGCCTGGTGCCCGTCCATAGGTGGGGAAAGGGAAAGGAGGAGTGGACACCAGGGTAACGCTATATTTATATCGCATATACCTGCGCGTGCCAAGTCTCCTGGTCGTGGGCGAAGGAGAAATGGTCCAAAGTATGCAGATGGGTTACACATTTCTGGCCACGACGACTTGCCGCATGGCACGTTATAGGAGGAACAGCGATCAACTTGGTGGCCACTCGAAGAGCAGTTCGTTGGAGAGCGGTTGCTCTTGAGAAAGGTCTATGGCGGGGGCGGAGTTCTCTATGAACTGCCTAAATTGAGAATCGAACTCATCCTGCGAGTTGGCCATCTCCCGGAGCACGTTCTGGGGGTTTTCCGTTTCCCAGTATATGATCACCATTTCTCCTATTGGCGTGCGTTGAAGCCACACCATCTCCTTGGTGATGCCTAGATTTCGGCGGGACTGGGCGTAGGCATTTTGAAGCGAGTCCGAATTCAAGACCTCCTCGCTCATACGCCTTATCGTTCCCTCCTGTCCTGGCAGTACGGGCAGTCCAAAGGCAAACGCTGGCATTTCTGCTACCTCCTCCTTAACCTTTTGTTGACAAGTTGCTATTTGGAGTCTAGCTCCTCTAGATCGACCTCGACGTATTTGGCGTTCTCCTCTCGACGCTCGCGTTCAGGAAGGTTGAGGCTCCGAAGCAGTTTCAGCATGCGCGCGTTCTCTCTCATAACCAGCGCGTAGAAGTGTCGAATTCCATTATCCCACGCGGCATCGACCAGTTGGTGGGTCAAACCGATGCCCAACCCGCGTCCCTGCCAGCGATCCTCGACGAGGGCCGCATACTCGGCCCGGTCGCTGCCCGCTTCGCGGTCATAGCGTACGACCGCTGTAATCTCCTCCGGTCCATCGGGATCCAGGGCAACAAGAGCGAAGTGATCGACGCCGTCGGCGTGAGCAAAATACTTGGCCTTCTGATCGCTCAAGTTTTCTATAGAACCAAAGAAACGTAGTCTGATCGACTGGTCGCTAAGCCGATTGTGAAAGCGTTGCAGCGCGGCAACGTCGTCGGGCCGTATAGTCCGAACGGGGACTCTTGTCCCGTCGGTTAGTGTAAGACTACTGCTGTCCTTGGGTTCGTCTGTTGGCTGCGATCTCATATCCTCAAAGTTACCAAGAACGAGCTGTAGCCAAACAAACCACTCCGGATCTTACCAGAGAGTCTCATTACCGAACCATTCCTAGAGTAAATGGTAGCCAGCAAGGGCCGATAGCTGAGAGCTGGCGGCTATAATGAAACCTCGCCAACAACTCTGCAACGTATAGGCGGAGCCAAGATTGGCGGAAAATTGGAGAGGTTTGATCTGTGAAGGGGTGTTCCTCTTTGATTGGCTTTTTGCGCCATGCCTGCTGTAAGAAACAGGTCAGCAAGAAGCCAGATATCCCTAAGTCTTCACCTGGTAGAAAGGGAATTTCAACCCTCTGCTATCTCGGCCTCCAGCGCCGGACGGACGCCTTCGAACTCCACCTCTAGCTGCCTTAACAGTTCCGCAGCGCGAGTGAGATCCCCGGAGGAGCCAATGTCCTGAAGCGTTGCGCACAGGGCGGCCATCCGCTGGGCACCCATGTTGCCGCAGCTGCCCTTGAGAAAGTGTGCCACCCGCTCCACGGAGTGCGCATCACCCGCTTCCACGGCCTCTCGCAGAGCCTCAAACTGTGTTGGCACGTCATCTAAGAACATCTCGATAAGTTCGCTTAGGAAGTTCGGCTCGCCTTCTTCCTGCAGCTTCCGCAAGCCTTCCAGCACGTTCTGGTCCAGGGGCTCAGTGGCTTCTGTTGAGGCCGCGATGCCGTCGGTTTCTTCGAGGACGGGCGCTACCTC
>JAWWQA010000435.1:0-2537 GCA_033854695.1 Rubrobacteraceae bacterium | reverse complement strand
GGGTGGTGCGGGAGGAGATCTCTGATGTCTGTTGGCCGATGTTATCAGCAAGGGAAGGAGTGAAGCAGATGGAACTGTATATCAACAACAGCTGGACCGAGCGTTACGGGAATGCCTACGCCGCCGAAGCCATCGCCTGGTCGGAAAACGGCAACCACGCGACGATGTAGACCATTAGCCTAACCGCCGAGGAAGCGGACGCCAAACTCATGGGGGCGTTGGGCGAACTGAAGCTGATGCCCGAAATGTCCAAAAAGCCTAATGCGGTGATGAAGAGGAGTCAATAGCCACGATCCACCGGGCACTAGAGCTCGGCGTGACCTTCCTCGACACCGCGGACGCCTACGGGCCCTTCACCAACGAGAGGCTCGTAGGAAAGGCCATAGTGGGCAGACGCGACGAGGTCGTTCTCGCCACCAAGTTCGGCAACGTGCGGGGAGAGAACGGCGAGAGGCTCGGAGTGAGCGGTGAGCCAGACTATGTGCGCCACGCATGCGACGCATCGCTGGAGCGGCTCAGCGTGGACCACATCGACCTGTACTACCAGCATCGGGTGGACCCCGATACTCCCGTTGAGGAGACGTGGGGCGCCATGGCCGAGCTGGTGGAAGCCGGCAAGGTACGCTACCTCGGAATCTCAGAGGCGGCGCCCGAGACTATAAGGCGGGCGCACACGGTGCACCCTATCACTGCCCTGCAGACCGAGTACAGTTTGTGGAGTCGGGACGTGGAGGACGAGATACTACCGACCGTTCGAGAGCTCGGGATCGGCTTCGTAGCTTATTCTCCCTTGGGTCGCGGCTTCCTGACCGGCCGTATCCAGAGCCCAGACGACTTCGATGAGGATGACTTTCGGCGCACTTCGCCACGCTTCCAGGGCGAGAACTTCCGCAAGAATATGCAGTTGGTCGAGCGAGTCAGGGAAATCGCTGCCGAAAAGGGAGTGACGCCGGGGCAGCTCGCCCTCGCGTGGCTTCTGCACCAGGGAGAGGACATCGTCCCGATCCCCGGCACCAAGCGCCGCAAGTACCTTGAGGAGAATGCTGCCGCCACGGATATAGAGCTGACCGGCGAGGACCTGAAGCGCATTGAGGAGGTCGCCCCCAGAGGAGTGGCGGCCGGAGAGCGCTACAACGAGGCGGGCATGCGATCGGTCAACCGCTAGACCGGCGCGAAGGGCGCTCTTGGGGCGGGTTGCATGATCGGATATTTATGTGGTTCGCAAGCTATCGGAAGCCTCTTAGGGGCACGATTTTCTGCCAATCTTAATCCAGCTCTAGCATCTTGTGTTGAACCTGAACGAGCACCATCGCACCATCTTGGTCGTGCTGGGGAGAAACTACGAGCGACTTTATTCATCATACCCACTATGAAAGGGTGCGGAATGTCGGATAGAGAGAATGTGAGCTGAGCCCCATGGCCAGGCCCTGGCGCGTTGGTCCTACAAGGTCTATCTTCATAATGATCGTTGTGGACCAAGCGAGCCCCTGGTTGATCCCAAGCAGCACGTTCGCTCCGACGACCCATCCCCAGGAGGGTGCGAATATGATCATCACCGGCACGGGCAGCGCGGCCAGCCATCCGATGAGCAAGACGGGCTTCTGCCCGATCCTGTCGGAGAGGCGACCGGCGAAGTAGTTTGTCCCGGCCTTGACGAGGCCGAAGGAGATGAGACTCACGCCCGCTCGTATCCATGCAAGTAATCTCCGCTCGTTAGCTATGCTCCCTTGCCTCAGTCCCTCCGGACACCTCTTCGGAACTTACCGCACGGTCACCTGAACCTTGTGCCAGGAGTTGTTCATATAACCTTTGAAGTTCCATATTTGCTCGGCAAGCTCCGGCTGAGTGTTAGCCGCTGCATCCCAGGCACGGGCGACTATTTCATATTGGCCAGGCTCGAGGTCCACTGAGGCTTCCCAAAAGCGCCAGGCCCAGGGGTCGTTCCCTTCTTCTAGCTCCGCTGTTACCCAGCTTTCACCCCCATCTATTGATACATCCACCCGTTCGACAGAGCGCCCCCCACCTGTTATGGCGTATCCTCGTACCGGAACCGATCCCGCTGGTACCGTTTCTTCGTTTATCGGCTGGTAGATGACAGAATTCACTGGCAGTTCCCCCAGCATCAGCCCTTTTTCCCACTCAGCTGTCTCTTCATCTACCTCGGGCGGAAAAAGCTTGTAGGCGTAAGCCTGATAGTAGTTGGAAGAGGGCTCCTCTTGAAGTCTGATGCTACCCAGCCACTTGACGCTTCGTGCCCCAAGATATCCAGGCGTCACCACTCGTAACGGCGCGCCGTGCTCGGCTGTGAGAGGTTCCCCGTTCATCTCGTAGGCCAGTAGGACCTCAGGGCTCATGGCCTTCTCGATAGGTATTGACCCCCCAAACCCGAACTTTTGATCTTCCATCTCGATCTGATCCAAGCCACTAAAGGCGGCGTGCTGTGCTTCTGGCTCAACCCCAGCTGCCCGTAATACCTCCTGCAAAGGAGCCCCACTCCACTGTGCGTTGCTGATGGCTCCTGCACTCCAAGGTTCTTC